>JACZQS010000226.1 GCA_022545625.1 Pseudomonadota bacterium | reverse complement strand
AATAGGTAAGGGGCGGTTAAGGCCTGAAGCGTCTAGTTCGCGATTATACTCGGCCATGAATAGTTCCTATCTGGTAGTAGTGTTGACGGTGAAACGACGAGCCTAGAGTATATAACGCGTTGAAATCGGTAAGCCTTAAATCCAGTACCACACGCTTAGGCAATTGAATCGAGTGGTGCTGGATCAAGTCGTAAACCACCAGAAGACCATTTGGTGATCCCGCCACGTAAATTAATAACGTTGTTAATACCCTGTTTATTGAGAAAACGGCAGGCCTGTGCGGATCGGCTACCGGTTCGGCAATAAATAACGATTTGACTTTGTGACAACGAAAAATAATCGATATTTAACGGTATTAAATGCATTGGCAGGGTTTTCGCATTGGGAATTACCCCGCGCTTGATTTCTGCGGGTGTCCGTATATCAACCAGTTCCAGATGATTCTTGTCCTGAATCATGCTAAACAGTTCTTTGGCATTAATTTCTTTTAAGCGGGACATTTCCAGCAACTATTGGTCAAATGATAGAATTTCTGAACGTCTCAGATACTATGTAATATTAGTATGGGTTAATATTAAGTTATTTTCCACTTTAAATGTTTGCCCGACTATTGCGAAATGGAACCAGAGTCCGGTGGGTGTATGGCGACAATATTGGTTTATCACCCCAGCTGCATAGCCCCGGCTACGCATCAACGGGGATCTATCAGGGTTGGCGGCCAGATCTTCACTGACCTGGCTCGGGTACTAACCGTGGTAGATCGCCCGTTGATTCATAATGTCTAACCCCCTGGTTTTTGGGCTAAAAGTCGATGGTGTTCGGTGCTTCCGTGCAAGCTTTGGACGGGGAGTATGAAAAACCCGGCGAAATCAATCAGGTCGCATTGTCGTAGCGGCTTTAATTTGACCTGGGTTCTTATCCTGGCACTGGGAATGGGATTCTATTCTGAGCTGCAAGGTGACGAAGGTCTCCCGCTACTGGGCGAAAATGCCGCGATTAATATCGAGCAGGAACGACAGATCGGCGCACAATTTTATCGCCACCTGGTAGCACGGGGGTTGGTAGTAACCAGTCCGATATTGCATCAGTACCTGAATGAGTTAGGTGCCAGGTTATTATCGGGGATTGAAAATCGTGTCAGGGATTACACGTTCTTTATCGTCAAAGATATGGGAGTGAATGCCTTTGCGGTACCCGGTGGCTTTATCGGGGTCAATATCGGCCTGATTACACGTGCCCAGAATCAGCATCAGCTGGCTTCGGTACTGGCCCACGAAATAGCTCACGTACGTTTGCGGCATAGTTTGGAGCAGATGCAAAAGTCGAACAGTGTCGGTACCGCGGCGATGCTTTCGTTACTCGCTGGACTGGTGCTTGGTAGTTACAATTCCGAGTTGGGTAGTGCCCTGATTTTTGGCAGTGCGGCTGGCAGCCAGCAGGCAATGATAAACTTTACCCGTGAAAACGAGTACGAAGCCGACCGTCTTGGAATCGAATTATTGAGGAATGGAAATTTTGATACGCAGGGCATGGTTGATTTTTTCAAACTGATGCAACGTATTGCGGGTAGTTCTGAGTTTCAGAATATTGAATATTTACGAACGCATCCAGTGCATGCCAATCGCATCGCGGAAGCACAAAGTAGAGTTACTTTGATGGCAAATAGTAAACTGGACCCTGACTACTTCCTGATGTTCAGAGATTACCTGGAATACTTTAGTTCCGATCGACCAGTACAGCTCGGTAGCAGCTTTCGCAAGGCACTGGGGCAAATGAAGGTGGGACAGTTCGAATTAGCCGATCAGACCCTGCGACGCCTGTATCAAATGGATAGTGAGAATATCTGGTATGGTTATGCTTTCGCCGAAAATCTGGAATACCTGAATCAACTGGATCAGGCGGAGCAGGTTTATCGAGAACTGCTGGAGATTTTTCCAGACGAATTGGCATTTTCATTACGACTGATTAGGTTGCTGAAATCTGCCAGCGAATTTGAATCGGCCCTGGTGATCGCGAGGCGTCTCGAAAAACGCTATCCCTATAACAAAAACGTATACATTGAGCTTGCCGGGATATACGGACAGTTGAATCGCCCCGTGTTCAGGATGCTGGCCGAGGCGGAGTATCATCGACTGGCGGGTAATCCCAGACTTGCAATTAAACTCTATAACTCGGTAATCGATTCGGCAGATACAGATCTGGCAACCCAATCCAGAGCGCGCGCGAAATTGGCTGAGATCAGTACATCAGAATAGCTAAGCTATTGGCTCGTATTAATTAAGTCTGTTGCATGCGTTTTTCCTGTCTGGCTGCTGCCTCTTTCAGTACTGGTGGGAGTGTAATATGATGAAGATTCGACAGGTTTCGTCTGTGCATCGATTGATTAACAAGGTGCCAGGGATTTGGTGTCAACATCCAACTCTTTCTTGATTAATAATTACGGATATTGTGTGATCCGTTCAAACACGGGCGATAATAATTTCAGTTATACTTAATGAGGAGCTATGCTCAATAATCAAGTTACTCTAGCGGTAAGATATTTTGCCGCGACTGTCGTTTTTCTTGTTCCACTTCTCGTGCTAAATGTAAAGCATGGTGTAGGAGCCGGTTTTCTGCCTTTAGTTCTGGTCGGTTTTTTTGTGGCCACAATGAGCGGAGATCGTAGCCCGCTGACACGAGAAGAGAAGCTGCTATTTTTTGCCGTATCGATATTATTTATCTGTGCTACGGTGGTTACCCTGGGCGTAGATTTAAATTATGCTGGCTATAAAAGGATAAATAAATTCCTGCCTTTGGTGATGGTGATCGTCCGCGCTCGGTTACGCCGGTTAGATCCTGTTTTGGAAGAGGCCGCGCGGGATTTAGGGGCCACGCCCTGGCAAGCGTTTCGGCGAGTCACCCTCCCTCTCCTGCGTCCGGCGATCCTGTGTGCTGGACTGATGGCTTTTACCATTTCGTTGGATGATTTTGTTGTCACCTTTTTTACGGCGGGTCCTGGCTCGACGACCCTGCCGTTGAAGGTTTTTTCCATGGTGCGAACCGGTGTGTCGCCTGAGATCAACGCTCTCTCAGCCATTCTGGTTATCCTGTCCATGGGCTTAATTGGCGTGGCCTTGGTTTTCCAACGAAAATAGGTGCTAGGAGCCTGTCCAAGATTAGACTGATCGACTGCGGTTGCGCAGGATTTGGCCAGATTTTCCGATCCTTTTCGTTAAATAGTCACCACTATTCGCCTCAAACGATCGAAAAATCTGACTCAAACCAACACAACCTCGTGACGATCGCTAATCTCGGACAGGCTCCTAGACGATAACTTTCACTTGGTGGAAAATGCCTTATGTAACCCGGAGCCATCAATGGGGCGAAAAGTTGATGGCCCTTAAGAGATTGCTCCAATTATGAGTACGCCCGCTCGTTGTGTTGGCTGAGATCAAGCCCGGTTTCCTCTTCCTCAGCCGTAACACGAAGTCCGTAGGATAAATTGTATATTGTCTAGGTCGCATCACATCATCATCCCCGAGTTAGTGCCTCACACATCTTTCTTAGCCTTTTTTTCCTTAGAACGTTATTCCCTACACCGCACCCTCACCCGTCTCACCTGTCCGAATCCGAATCACACTTCCAAGGTCAGTCACGAAAATTTTACCATCTCCGATACTCCCGGTCTTCGCAGCACGAGAGACGGTTTCAATGACCTTCTGCTCAAGATTGTCAGGAATCGCTACCTCAATCTTGATTTTCGGAACGAAGTCGATTTGGTACTCCGTCCCTCGATAGGTTTCCTTGTGCCCCTTTTGGCGCCCAAAGCCCTTGACTTCAGTCACGGTCATGCCCTGCACCCCTATTTCAATCAGAGCATCTTTGACTTCATCGAGTTTGAATGGCTTGATAATGGCTTCAATCAGTTTCATGGGATAGCCCCCTCCAGGTAGTGGAACGTTTATCCGGAAATTCGCCAACCGTTTTACTTAGGAAGCCGCGAACCCCATTCACTTTTTTCAAATGCTGATTTTTTCCCTTACGATGAGATATAGCCCCGTTCGTTGTGCTGACTCAGATCCAATCCGAGGACCTCATCTTCCTTGGTGACTCGCAGGCCGATTATGCCGTCCACAATCTTTAAGATGATATAGGTCCCGACTAATACAAATACCCAGGTCGCCACCACGGCAATAATCTGAGTCACAACCTGACCGGGATTCCCGAAAAACAAACCGGTTCCTCCACCAACGCTGGCAAACAATCCAGTTGCAATGGCCCCCCATGTCCCCCCGATTCCATGGATCGCCAGGACATCAAGGGCGTCATCATACCCGAATTTATTCTTCCAGAGAACAGCAAGATAACAAAATACCCCAGCTCCAATTCCAATCAAAATAGACGACATTGGCCCCACAAACCCTGCGGCAGGAGTAATCGCCACAAGTCCCGCAACAGCTCCACTCGCGGCCCCCAAAACCGTAGGTTTCCCACGATACACCCATTCAGCTGCCATCCAGGTTAATGCAGAGGCAGCCGCTGC
>JACZQS010000011.1:6286-16506 GCA_022545625.1 Pseudomonadota bacterium | reverse complement strand
ACATATGGTGTAACATACCTTTGATTACGAAGCCCCTGGTCTTCATACCGCCGATTTCATACTTTATGGCCGTTCTTCCTCCGGTCGTGGTCAAGGTGCCCACGTTCCAGCCCTTGGTAAAAGAGGATTTGACCCCGGGTGTAAAGTTCTGCTATCCAGACCCGTGGAAGAAGCTTCCAGAGGATTTCAAAAGGGCCATTCACGGCGTCTTCCCAGACGTTGAGCTCGACGAGGTCCGCTATGTCGAGAACATCGACACCATAAGCGGCAAGCCCTTCACGATAGGCAACAGCATCTACATGCCGGGCCCGGTCGACATCATGAACTCCCGCGCATCGTTTAACGCCATCATGCATGAGCTTGAGCACGTCGAGCAGTTGAAACTGAATATCGTATTGCCCTGACGATTTCTGAAATATTCGACCGACTACCAGGTACTCCTGACCGGCAGTACGCCATTTGGGGTAAATCACCTGGGTGCTGTAATGCGGTTGAGCCGGCAGTTTCTGTCGATCCATGGTTTTGAAGATGCCACTTCGGTTTAAGTCATTAGCAACAATCTCCGCTATGTCTGCTGGCAGTTCAGTTTCCAGCCTGGAGGTATCGAATGGCACGACTGCTATCGGTAATGCACCCTCGACACCCTGGGTAACTTCGATGGTCAGGGCGGCATTGACGTTCGCCGACATCAATGTCAGAAATAATATAATACCTGGATACATGTTGTGTACTTTCATTTTATGATTTTACATTTAACTTGGGTTAAACAGGATGATCAATTCACGCTCGAATAATGAAGGATCGCCCGGCTTAGGTAAAGGCTCAGCCTTAAAAACCGCATTTTCGATTGACGAGCGGTAAGTTTTGGCTCCACCCTGGCAGGCGCCGAAACTGACATCGAGGATGATACCCCCGGGCCCCTGTATCACGCGCACTTCACAATCCGGCATTTCGGTAATCCCCTGTGGTTGGCGCCAATTGCGTTCGATTTTTTGTTTAATTGCCAGCTTATAAGCTTCACGTAATGAGTTCAGCCGACGTTGCGATTCTTCGGCCTTGAGCTTTTCAGCAAGCTCCTGCTGCCTGCGTTTTTGTTCTTCTTCTGCAAGCCGACGTTTGTCGGCCTCCTGCTTTAGTCTTTCCGCTTCAAGACGTTTTTGTTCTGCCTCCCTGGCAATTTTTTCTTCACGTTTACGTTTTTCCTCGGCTAACTTTTTCTGTTTCTCCGCTGCCAGCTGTTTTTTCTGTTCTTCCTGTTTTTTCACTTCCTGCTGTTTTTTCAACGCTTCCTGCTGCTGCTTTTTTTGTTCGGCCAGCGTTTTCGCTTCGGCGATACGCTTTGCTTCCTCCTGCTTCTTTTTCTGCAGCGCTATCTTACGTTTTTTCTGTTCTGCCTGCTGACGTTTCTTTTCTGCTTCACGAGCTTTCGCCTGTTTTTCTTTGTTTTGCTTTTCGAGTTCGCGTTTACGCCTGGCTTCCTGCTCTTTTTTCTTCCTGTTTTTTTGCGCGTCGAGTTGCTGCTGATCGATAATCTCAGCTTTTACAGTCTTTGCCAAATCCGCCTGTTTTACCAGGTTTGTGTTATCGCTAAAATGAAAATTAATTAAAATTGCTGCGATTAATACCAGGTGAAACCCTATCGAAAGAGCCATCGCTCTCGGGTGTTTGAGTAACTCGGAAAACACTAGTTTGTGTCCTCAGGTTCAGTTACCAGCCCCACCGATTCAACTTTGGCCTTTTGCAATAAAACTAAAGTCCTGACTACGTTCTGGTATGGTCCATTCGCATCGCCGCGCACCATGACCGGTCTTTCAGGCTGTTTCGCCAACGCCGATTGCACCTGGTCAACCAGCTCATCGCCACTAATGCTCGAATCCGGTGTACGGTTAATACTCAAATACAGGCTGCCATTTTTGTCTATGCTGATGACGATGGGCTCGGGGCTTTCCACACCGAGCGGATTTGCAGGCGCTGTCGGTAAATCAACATCGACACCCTGTTTTATCAACGGCGCAGTAATCATGAAAATAATCAGTAGTACCAGCATTACATCGATATAGGGAACGACGTTGATTTCAGCTATAAATTTACGCCGTGAGGAACTCGGTCGCGCCATCTCAGCTGCGCCCGGACCATATATCGAACAAAGCTAATGGCTTTCCCATGGACAACCTGCTGTGCAACCGGTCGCTAGCGCTATACTGAATCGAATTATCCATTAATCATCGCGAAACTAGCTGGGTGCCTGGGCCTGGCGTTGCAGTATGCCGGTAAATTCCTCGAGGAAATTTTCATAGCGTATGACCATCGAATCGACTTCGTTGGCAAATTTGTTATAGGCGATAACAGCGGGTATGGCTGCCAGTAATCCCATCGCGGTCGCGATCAGCGCTTCGGAGATACCGGGGGCAACCATTGCCATGGTTGCCTGTTGCACACCAGCCAGACCACGAAAAGATTCCATTATGCCCCAGACAGTGCCAAATAGACCGACGTACGGGCTGACCGAGCCAACGGTAGCGAGGAACGATAGATTACTATCCAGCATTTCTACTTCGCGCGACATTGCAACTTTCATCGCTCGGTGCGCCGACCGCACTACTGAACTGTCGTCTAATTCCGCTTTTCGGGCACGTGCAAATTCTCTAAAACCGCTCTCGAATATTGCTTCCATGCCGAAACGCTTTTCCTGGCGACCACTGAGTTGCGCAAATAGATCGGTTAAATTGATTCCGGACCAGAAGCGCCCTTCAAAGGTCGTGGCTTCGGCCTGGCCTTGTTTGATATAGCCGCGTTTGACATACATCAATGCCCAGGAAAATATCGACGCAAACAGCAAGATCACCAGTACCAGTTGCACAGGGATACTGGCGTTGGCAACCAAGCCTAACAGGGAAGTATCATTCATTTAAAATCTTCTTATTTATCAATGGTGAGCAGTTAAAATGTGCCTACAGATCTCTCACTCTGACCCGTACGACTGAGCCCAAAATGCGAATAAGCCCGCGATGTTACCACCCGACCACGCGGGGTTCGCATCATAAATCCTTGCTGGATTAAATAGGGTTCTATCACGTCTTCAATGGTTCCCCGTTCTTCACCTATCGTAGCCGCGAGACTCTCGACGCCCACTGGCCCGCCCTCGAATTTCTCGATCAACGAAAGAATCAAACGCCTATCCATATGGTCCAGACCGGATTGATCCACCTTGAGCATATCGAGCGCCGCGTTTGCCACTTCAACATCGATGACACCATCGGCTTTTACCTGGGCATAGTCCCTGGCCCGTCGTAGCAAGCGATTGGCAATTCTCGGGGTACCGCGTGACCTCTTTGCTATCTCCTCGGCGCCACCCTTGCCCATTTGAATACCAAGCAAAGCGGCAGACCGGAGAATAATCGTGCCCAGGTCTTCGCTGGAGTAAAACTCGAGTCGTTGCACGATGCCAAATCGATCACGCAATGGAGAAGTTAGCAAGCCGGCCCGAGTGGTAGCGCCTACCAGGGTAAATGGCGGCAGGTCGAGTTTGATCGATCTCGCTGCAGGCCCGTCACCAATCATAATATCGAGTTGATAACCTTCCATCGCCGGATAGAGAATTTCCTCAACCACCGGGCTGAGGCGATGAATTTCATCGATAAACAATACGTCGTGCTCATCCAAATTGGTCAATATCGCCGCCAGATCACCGGGCTTTTCGATGACCGGACCCGATGTCTGGCGTAAACCCACCTGCATTTCATTTGCCACTATATGCGACAGCGTGGTTTTACCGAGGCCCGGCGGACCGAATATCAATACGTGATCGAGGGCTTCGTTTCGATTTCTGGCGGCCTGAATAAAAATTTCCATCTGCTCACGGACTTCATGCTGACCGATAAAATCATTCAGGAATTTCGGCCGCAGTGTCAGCTCCTGCGAACTTTCTTCACTATCTGCCTGCGGGTTGATAAGGCGTTCCTCGTTCATATCGTCATGTTAACTGTTTACAGAGGCCCGTAAAGCCTTTCGGATCAGTGTCGCCGCACTCATATCCGGATCGGCATCCCGCGCGGCTTGCCTGATCATATTCTCGGCATCGGCGGATTTATAACCGAGAGATTGTAGCGCCTCAAGCGCCTCACTTTTGCTCGAACGTCGGGCGGTGGTCACCGATTCACCGCTGTCGATGGTGGCATGGGTTACTTCCAGTAGACCCTCGACCTTATCGCGCATCTCTATGATCAGTCGCTCTGCAGTCTTTTTGCCCACTCCCGGTAAACGGGTGAGTGTCACAATGTCATTTTGGGTCACGCACAGTGCAAATTCTCGTTCGTTGATACCAGATAAAATGGTAAGCGCCATTTTCGGGCCTACACCATTGACACGGATAAGCTGCCGAAACAATTTGCGTTCATGTTCGGTAGTGAAACCGATCAGGCTGTGCGAATCTACTTTAACCAGCAGATGGGTCCAGAGTGCAATCGGTTCACCCGTTTCGGGTAGCTGGTAGTAGGTAGTCATCGAAACATCGACTTCGTAACCGATGCCATGACAGTCGATCAGGACCTGTGGTGCTCTCTTTGCTGCCAAAATACCCTTGAGTCGACCGATCATCTGCGGATGCTTCGACGTCGTTTTAACTGGGTAAAATCAAGCCCGGTTTTTTGTTGGGTCGTATAATATTGTGCGTGGCAAATAGCAATTGCGAGGCCATCGCTTTCATCTACCTGTAGTGAACCGCGCAATCCCAACAGGTGTTTTACCATATGTTGTACCTGCTCTTTGCTGGCCGCGCCGGAACCGACGATTGCTTGCTTGATTTCTCGAGGTGCGTATTCAGCAATCTCGAGGCCTGCCAGATGGCCTGCACAAATTGCCACACCCCGGGCCTGTCCAAGTTTCAGGGCTGAATCAGCATTGCGATGCATAAAAACCTGTTCTATACCCATTTGCTGCGGTTGATATTGCCTGATTAGTTCATCTATATACTGGTAAATTTTTCCGAGACGCTGCGCCAGACTTTCGCCCTGGATTTTGAAAAACCCACTATGCAGGTATTTAATTCGGCCCGGTTGATTATCGATCAAGCCATATCCGGTGCAGCGGGACCCGGGGTCAATGCCTAGAATAATCACTCTTTGTTATCTGCCTGGGTCGAAGGAATCTAAATTATACATAAGCTTCTTCGGGTATTTCCGCGTTAAAATAAACTTCCTGTACATCATCCGAGCTCTCGAGCATATCGACCAGGCGCAACACCTTTGACGCATCTTCGAGTTCCAGGGAGGTATTGGTGGCTGCACGCATTGTCAGATCGGATTCCTCGGGTTCGAGGCCTGCCTCGATCATTGCCTGTTTGACCTTGACGTAATCTTCGGCACTAGTCAGTACTTCGATACTTGCATCATCGGCGACTATTATATCTTCTGCACCTGCTTCAAGCGCAGCCTCCAAAATCGCATCTTCGTCGTGCTCGGGTGAATAAAGCAATACGCCTACACTGGAAAACATATAGGCTACCGAACCGCTTTGCCCCAGGTTGCCACCCGATTTGCTAAATGCGTGGCGTACTTCTGCAACCGTTCGATTTCGATTATCTGACAGGCAATCGACAATAAATGCGATGCCTGCAGGACCATAACCTTCGTAACGAATTTCCTCGTAATCGGAACCATCGAGTTCGCCAGCGCCTCTTTTAATAGCCCTGTCGATCGGATCCCTGGGGACACTCTGGGATTTGGCTTTATCTACAGCAGAACGCAGGGCGGGATTCGCATCGAGATCGGTACCGCCCGCTTTGGCTGCCATAACGATTTCACGAATTAATCGGGTGAACAGCTTTCCTCGTTTGGCGTCCTGTGCTTTTTTGCGATGCTGAATATTTGCCCACTTGCTGTGGCCAGCCACTAGTTTAAACCCCGTCAATAATATCTGCGCGGTATATTAACATTTTATCGAGTTTGAATGGCGAGTAGCTTGTGTAAATCTTTAACACAATTGCGGACTAGCCTGGCCTTTACAGGCCTGGTCTGATTTTTTGCTGTGGTTAGGGGGTGCCCTGTGACTGGTCAGGTGGAGCTAACAGGTTTTTACCAGCCGGGGGGTAGCTTCTTTTCGATGGTTATATGTTTACCCTCAATCGAAATATAACCACCGGTTTTTAGCTCTTTAAGGATTCGGTGTACCATTTCACGAGTCGCACCGACGCGGCTGGCTATATCCTGCTGGGTGAGTTTTTCGGTCACCAGCTTATCGCCGACTTCATCGGCGTGTTTGTATAATACCCGAACGACTCGATTATAGACGTCTTCGAGTGCCAGGCTACTGACTTCTTCGGTTAAATCCTGGATGCGTGTGATCAGAAGGTCGATGATACGCATGCCTATCGAGGGTTTGACCAGTAGGGTATCCATGAAAACCTGTCTCGAAATAATGCCAAAAGTCGAATCTTCAGTAGTGATAATACTCGCCTGCCGGGGAATTCTACCCAGTGGCGCCAGTTCTCCAAAAGATTCGCAGAGACCCATGGTATTGATGATAATTTCCTTGCCCTTATCATTCTGCAAAAAAACATCGACCTTGCCCTGGACAATGACATAAAACGAATCGGTCTCGTCGCCCTGGCTGACTATTACGGTATTTTTGGGAAATTGCCTGGTTACGGCCTGGGCCGCAACCATTTCGATATCGGACTGATCCATCCCACAAAACAGCGTGGTTTTCTTAAGTGTTTCGGTTAGTGACGCCATATTTTAATATCGGTTACTATTCATGATATATATAGCTTAATTATATAGCTTATTTTATTAAAAATTCCCTTTCCAATCATCGAGAATTAGTGAATTGCCAGACATGGCTACCGGTTTCGGTATTCCCATAAGCTGCAACAAGGTCGGCGCAATGGCTGAAAGGTTGGCTCCTTTGGCTAAAATCCGGGTATCCCTGTCTATCACCATACAGGGAACCGGATACTGGGTGTGTTGAGTATGCGGCTCGCCCGTTTCAGGGTCTATCATTTCGTCACAATTGCCATGATCGGCTGTTAATACTACTGCATATCCCAACTCGACGGCAACGTCGAGCACTCGCCCTACTTCCCTATCGAGTACTTCCACCGCTTTTATCACTGCATCACGCACCGCAGTATGCCCAACCATGTCGCCATTGGCAAAATTAACTACCAGGAATTCGTATTGGTGCGAGCGAAGCGCTTCGATCATCGTATCAGCGACCTGCGCTGCACTCATTTCTGGCTGCAGATCGTAAGTAGCAACTCTGGGCGAGTTGATAAGACTTCGGTCTTCGCCAACGAAGCAATGTTCCCTCCCACCGTTAAAGAAAAAGGTGACATGTGGATATTTTTCGGTTTCGGCACAATGTAGTTGCTTGAAACCCGCGTCACTCACCAGGCCACCCAGTGTTATTTCGGGTCGAATCGAATTAAAGGCTATCGGTGCCTTGAGTTTGCCATCGAAATAAGTCATACAGGTTACAGTAATGGGTCGAAAGCCGATACCACGCTCAAAATGTTCGAAATGGTCAAATGCAAGCGCTGCCGATAATTGCCTGGCACGATCATTTCGGAAATTAAAAAATATCAGTTCGTCTTCGGCCTCCAGTGCTACAAACCCGGGCATTAGAGTTGGTTTTATAAACTCATCGAAAACCTGGTCGGCATAACTTTCCTCGATAGCCTGGACTGCAGACGCAGCCTGCTTTCCCCTGGCGCGAACTATCGCATCCCAGGCAAGTTGTGTGCGCTGCCAGCGATGATCCCGGTCCATCGCGTAATAGCGTCCGCAAATACTACCAATATGACCACCGCAGGCCTCCAGGTGTGCCTCCAGTTCCGGCAAATAACCCAGCGCCGCCTGGGGCCCTGTGTCCCTTCCATCGGTGATCATATGCAGCTGTGATGCCACGTTATGCTCGCCGCACAGGGAAATCAGCGCCTTCAGATGATTGATATGACTATGTACACCACCATCCGATACCAACCCCAGCAGGTGCAAGGGGCGACCGGCTGCCCCGGCGGCCTGGATTGCGTTCAATATCACAGGATTCTCGAAGAAACTCTTATCCTTGATTGCATCGTTAATACGCACCAGGTCCTGTTTAACTATGGTACCACTGCCAATTGTCATGTGGCCGACTTCAGAGTTGCCCATTTGCCCTTCAGGAAGACCGACATTAGGCCCTGATGCCTCGATTTCGGTCATCGGATAGGAGGCAAAATAGCGATCGAAGTTGGGTGTATCTGCTTCCACCACCGCGTTATTTTTCGCACTCGGGTTGAGTCCAAAACCATCCAGAATAATCAGCAAAGCAGGGCTTCTCAGTGCGTTGGGTTTGATCGACATGGCTGATTTAATCGGGTTTATCGAGCTTCGTATCTGCTGCGTCTGATTCTTCTATGCTATCCAGTTCGGCATCCATTTCTTCCTCGTTGGGAGGATCATGGTCTGGAACTTCAGGGGCCACATCATCGCTATCGGAATCGTCATCGTCGTCATCGTCGTCATCGTCGCTATCGTCAAGATCGTTCTCGGCTTCGGCTTCGAGTAGCCGATCCTTAAATATGATGCGGGAGGCGATCACTCCAGCCTCGAATAATATCCATATGGGAATTGCCAGCAACACCTGGGAAATGACATCCGGTGGCGTCAGGAACATGCCGAAAATAAACGCTCCAACTATGATGTAAGGGCGTTTTTCTGCCAGTTTGGCCGGGGTAGTGAAACCAATTGCAACAAGGATTATGGTGGCAATAGGTACTTCAAACGCGATCCCAAAACCGAAAAAAAGTGCCAGCACAAAATCCAGATAGCGCCCTATGTCGGTCGAAATGTTGACCATTTCCGGGCCGATCGAGGTAAAAAACCCAAATACCAGCGGGAAAACGATGTAATAGGCGAACGCCATGCCGGCGTAAAACAGAAAAATACTCGATACCAGCAGGGGCCCGGCAATGCGTTTTTCGTTTTTATACAGGCCGGGTGCTACGAAGGCCCAGAACTGATAAAGAATCACCGGCATTGCCAGAAATACCGACAGCATCAGGACCAGTTTGAACGGTGTCAAAAAAGGCGAGGCGACGTCGATCGCGATCATGGTCGAGCCTTCGGGCAGATGCCGGGTCAATGGTGCCGCGAGATAGGAATAGATGTCGTTGGCCCAGTAGAACAGGCCGAGAAATATCACCAGGACCGCCAATACCATTCTTACTACCCTGTCGCGTAATTCGAACAGGTGTGACATCAGGCTGCCGCTTTTGCTGTCTTTTGCTGTCTCGGATTCACTCATACCGATAAATTCTACTTCGCCTTAACCCTGGCGCGTTTAACCGCTGTTGGCTTGGGCGGCTTGCTCACGGAAGCAGCCTTTGCCTTTGCACTGGCTTTAGGCATAGTTTTAACTTTAGAAATTGTCCTGGGTTTCGGTTTTCTTGCTATTTTAGGCTTGGCCGCAGGTTTGGCCCTGGAATTCGATTTTGCTGTAACTTTGGCTAGCGGTTTAGCCCTTTTCACAGATTTTTTCTTAACTTCAGGTTCTGGATTGGTTGTCGGTTTTACATCTTCAATGGAACTGGCGATGTCTGACATTTCATTCTTGATGTCTGACAGTCCGATGTCCTTACCAGCATCGCTGACCACGTCTTTTAAAGACTGCAACTCCTTTTGCTGCGCTTCGAACATTTCGCGAAGCTCGTCGGCCTTTAATTCGCTTTCTACATCCGCTCGCACATCCATCATGAAATTGCGCAATCTGGCAAAGTATTTACCCGCAGTGCGCGCAACCCCGGGAAGCCGTTCAGGCCCGATCACCACCAGAGCAACGATGCCGATCAGCATCATCTCGGTAAAGCCCATATCAAACATTAGATAATTCTAGCCAGAATTGTTTCGGGAATAAATCATAAACGCCAATTTGCTTTCGGCTCAAATTAAAGGGTGCTTCTATTAATTCGGATTTTTTCTGGCAGGCTTTTGCTCCTGCAAAGCCTGCATACATGCCTTCCATGGCAATAAGAGCAAGGAAGCGCCGCGCGGAAAACCGGAGTGTATATAAAATACATGAGGATTTGAGCACGGAGCTTATGTACAGGATGTACAGTATGCCGATTTTGCAGGAGCAAAAATCGGTGACGCAGCCATTGCGAAAAAAGCGCATTTTTAGAGGCGCCCTTAACTTACTTTGTCTTTTTCTTCTGTAACCTTCGCTTCAATAATCGATGGATC
>JACZQS010000011.1:0-6277 GCA_022545625.1 Pseudomonadota bacterium | reverse complement strand
CTAGCCAGAGTTGATTCGGGGGAAGATTAATAAACCGTAATCAAAGGTGCTTTTAAAAATAGTGATTTTTTCGCGGCAGGCTTTTGCTCCTGCAAAGCCTGCATACATGCCTTCCATGGCAATAAGAGCAAGAAATTCCCGCGCGCAGGTCTGCAGTGTATATAAAATACATGAGGAATCGAGCACGGGAATGACGCAGCTATTGCGAAAAAAGCGCATTTTTAGAAGCGCCTTTTAACTTACTTTGTCTTTTTCTTCGGTCACCTTCGCTTCAATAATCGATGGATCGGCATCCTTGGTTTCTTTGGTAGTTTTTTCATCCTTCACCGATTTCTTGAAACTTTTAATTGCGCCACCTAAGTCGGCACCGACATTTCGTAATTTCTTCGTACCAAATAACAGGATCACGATCGCCAGTATTAATAACAACGACCAGATACTAATTCCACCAAAACCCATTTTTCACCTCATTTACTATTTACGTGCTGCTTTTTCTTCGATTCCGGATAATCCGAACCGACGATCCAGTTCATCCAACACCTGCCGCACATCTATATTCTGTTGAGCCAACAAGACCAGGCAATGAAACCAAAGATCAGCTGTTTCATAAACAATCTGGTCCTTGTCACCTGATTTCGCGGCTATGATTGTCTCGGTTGATTCCTCACCGATTTTCTTTAGTATTGAATCGAGTCCTTTGTGGTACAAACTCGCGACGTAAGACGTCTCAGGCTCAGCACCCTTTCTCGATTCCAATACCGTCATCAAGCGCTCAATTATATCATTACTCATCGATAAATCTCTTGTGGATTTTTAATTATTTCCTCGTCGATTTCCCATTTGCCATCTTTTAGCACCCTGAAAAAGCAACGTCTCCTGCCTGTATGGCAGCTGATACCACCAATTTGCCGAATCTGTAACAGTATGACATCTGCGTCACAATCGACCCGTATTTCTTCGACCTCCTGTTTATAGCCTGATTCTTCACCTTTAAACCATAATTTTTGGCGTGATCGTGACCAGTAAACCGCCTGTCCTTTCTGTTTCGTCAAAATCAGCGCCTCTCGATTCACCCAGGCCATCATTAATATATCACCGGTTTCGATATCCTGCGCGATCGCCGGCACCAGTCCATCAGCATTCCATTGAAGGTCGTCAAGCCAGCTTTGCATCAGAATCTAACCTCGATATCGTGGGCCTGCAAGTATGCTTTCGCTTCACTGATGCGAAATTCACCAAAATGGAAAATACTCGCAGCCAGAACCGCATCAGCCTTGCCCTCCAATATACCATCCCCCAGGTGTTGCAGGTTACCAACGCCTCCCGAGGCGATCACCGGTACTCGAACCGCCTCTGAAACCCGTCGCGTCAATACATTGTCGAAACCTGTTTTTGTGCCATCCCGGTCCATACTGGTGAGCAGAATTTCGCCGGCACCGAACTGGTCCATTTTTGTTACCCAATCGATTGCGTCAATGCCGGTTGATTTGCGACCCCCATGGGTAAAAATTTCCCATCGATCGGCTTCGCCATCCACAGATACCTTTTTTGCGTCCACCGCCACTACAATGCACTGCGATCCGAATTTATCCGCTGCCTGTTTGACAAATTCGGGGTTAATGATGGCCGCCGTATTGATACTGACTTTATCCGCGCCGGCATTCAACATGCGACGAATATCGGCCATTTCACGAATACCACCTCCGACTGTTAACGGGATAAAAACCTCGGCTGCTACAGCCTCGACCACGGGCGCCATGGTTTCGCGATTGTCCGAACTCGCCGTGATATCAAGAAATGTTAATTCGTCTGCACCTTCCTGGTTATAACGCCGTGCATTTTCAACCGGATCCCCGGCATCACGGATCTCAACAAATTTTACCCCCTTGACGACACGGCCGTTATCGACATCCAGGCAGGGAATAATGCGTTTTGCCAGCGGCATAAATAATTACCTGGGAAACATGATTTGGGCAGCTATAACGGTGCAACGACTCACTATTCGCATGTAACATCCAGTGACTGCTCGCAATACAGATTCCACATATATCATTTTCACAAGGGTATTTAATGCTCGTCGATGTAACGTTGCGCTTCTGGCAAACTGATCGTGCGCTCATACAAGGCCCGGCCAAGGATCACGCCCTCGATGCCAGAATCTTTAACACTGTTTAACTGTTTAATGTCTTCCATATCAGTCGCACCCCCGGAGGCAATGACCGGAATATTGACGGATTCGGCGAGTAGCCGCGTAGCCTCCAGATTAATGCCTTGCATCATGCCATCACGATTGATGTCGGTATAAACAATCGCAGATACCCCCTGATCCTCAAATCGCTGCGCCAGGTGCTCGGCAGACTGGTCCGAATCCTCGGCCCATCCCTGTACCGCGACCATACCATTTCTCGCATCGATACCGACGATAACATTACCAGGAAATTCGGCGCAAAGCTCAGTGACAAATTCGGGTTTTTTGACCGCCTGTGTACCGATTATGACAAAGCTGACACCCGCTGCCAGATAAGCCTCTACGGTTTCCACGGTGCGGATACCACCACCTATCTGGATCGGCAAATCTGGAAAGGCGGCGGTAATCTCTTCGATCACATCGGCATTAACCGGTTTACCTTCAAACGCACCATCGAGGTCCACCAGATGGAGACGTTGGCAGCCCTGCGAAACCCACTTGCCGGCCATAGCCACCGGGTCATCTGAAAAAACAGTACTGTCTTCCATTCGTCCCTGCCGTAACCGCACGCACTGTCCCTGTTTTAAATCTATTGCAGGAATCAGTATCACGACTGGCCGTCCCACTCGATAAAATTTGACAGCAGTTGAAGCCCGGCTTCGGCGCTTTTCTCCGGATGGCATTGCAGCGCAAAAACATTATCCCTGGCTATAGCGCAGGTAAAGGAGTACCCGTACTCACATTCACCCACAATCAGATTTTTGTCGTCTGATTCGAAATAATAGCTATGGACAAAATAAAATCTTTCACCATCATCGATCTTGTTCCAAAGTGGATGGCGACTACGTTGATATAACTGATTCCATCCCATATGCGGGACTTTTAATTTTTCGCCGTCGGAATCACGGTGATTGTCACCGAAATAGCGGGCCCTTCCGGGGTAAAAACCAAGACAATCTGTACCCCTGTTTTCCTCGCTGTGCTCGATTAGAACTTGCATGCCCATACATATTCCCAGAAACGGTCGACTGGTTGCAGCTTCGATTATGGTTTCGCGCAGCCCGTATTCGTCGATAGCACGCATACAATCGCCGGCGGCTCCCTGCCCGGGAAATACAACCCGATTCGCCTGCAACACCCGCACTGGATCCGAAGTCAATTCTATCCTGTGATTCTTGCCAGCCACATGTTCCAGCGCTTTGACAACCGATCGGAGATTACCCATACCGTAATCAATGACCGCAATACTTTGCATGAGCTATAACGAGCCTTTGGTCGACGGAATTACCCCGGCGATTCGCTCGTCCCTGGATACTGCAACGCGTAAAGCGCGTCCGAATGCTTTAAATATAGTCTCTGCTATGTGATGGGCGTTTTTGCCCTGCAGGTTATCGATATGCAGGGTCGCCGGGGCATGATTGGCAAAACCCTGAAAAAATTCATGAATCAAATCGACATCAAATTGACCAATTCGTGCGCGTGGATATTTAACTCGATATTCGATCCCGGGCCTGCCGGAAAAATCGATCACGACACGCGACAAGGCTTCATCCAACGGAACGTAGGCATGCCCATAACGCATGATGCCTTTTTTATCGCCCAGGGCCTGGGCATACGCCTGGCCAAGCGATATACCTATATCCTCGACGGAATGGTGGTCGTCAATATGCAGGTCACCGCTGGATTTAATTTCAAGATCAACAAGGCCATGGCGGGCTACTTGATCGAGCATATGTTCGAGAAATGGGATCCCGGTTTCAAAACTGGACTGGCCAGTGCCATCCAGGTTAATTGAAACACTGATTTTAGTTTCCAGTGTATCCCTGGTGATGGTGGCAATTCGATCTGACATGGAATAAAGATTCTGAAGTTAATCTGGAATGGAAGCTGATAATAGTCGACCTGCCGACTAAATTCGACCTTAAATTATAGTTCGAATCGGGTGGCTCAGATCCGTTCGATGGTTACCTGATATTGAGGCTACCCAACCACTCACCTATTGCTTCAACAATCTCATCACCCCGATCGGTGAAGTAGTGATCGGCGCCGTCTACCACGCTCTGTCTGGACAGGGGATTACCAGCCTGATGAATTTGTTGCCAGCGCCCGGGAGCAAGACGGCCTACCGCGGGATAATCGTCACTCCCGTAAATATCTAAAACAGGTATGCCAAGCGAGTTCAAAGGAAACGGCTCTCGCATCGGTTGTCGATAATCGGTGGCACTCATACCTATGCCGACGTAAGCCGATAATCCCTCATCGCCAATTTTCTTCAGATAATGCATCGACATATGTACACCACAGCTGTGGGCAATGATAGCGATCTGCTTATTTCCCTGGTCTCTCAAGAATGCCAGCCCGGCTTCAATTCGGGGGATGGCTTCGTCCAGGATCGGCAAATAATCGTAGTATTTGGCGTCCTTGGCTAATACCGGCATCTGGATCGACAGGGTATTCCAACCATAATCGACCAGGCCCACGCGCAGGGGTTGTACGGTATCGACCCAGTCAGGATGAAATCCCCGGCCATGAATAATTAAAACCCCCCGCGTTGCCTGTTCGGCCTCGGTATAAATACTGAGAAACTGATGACCGCCGTCCTTGAGCATTTCAACTTCGCCATCGAGGATCGAATCAACTATCTCCAGCGCCATGCGTTTTTCACGCTCCAGATTAGCGCTGTATACAACACCATTGGACAGAATTAACCATGCAGCGATGATCAGTGAGACGGGTATGGAATGCATGTATTTTTAAATTGAGCCAGTTATTCGAGAATGAATGTCACCGGGCCATCATTGATCAGATGCACTGCCATATCAGCACCGAAAAGACCAGCCTCCACCTGTGTGTAACTGTTATGGGCGAAGTCTATCATGGACTGGAACACTGATTTCCCAAGCGCAGGTTGTGCCGTCGAAGTAAAACTCGGTCGCCGCCCTTTGCTGGTATTCGCGGCCAGAGTAAATTGGGGAACCAGCAGTAATCCCCCTTCGATATCAGCCAGCGATAGATTCATCTTGCCCTGACCGTCGGCAAACAGGCGATAATTAATAATACGCGAAATAAAATGTTCGGCGGTAATATCGTTATCATCTGGTTGCACACCGATCAGCGCCAGAATTCCCTGGCCTATGCTGGCAATACACTGACCTGAAACATCCACCTTTGCCTCCCGCACGCGTTGCAGCAGGACAATCACGACAATATTTCAAGCATTTGTTTGCAACAATCGACCAGGGCATCGCTGATGCCTCGCTCGGTGACCGCATGCCCGGCATTATCGATGATCAACAGCTTACCGTTTTGCCAATGCTGGTCGAGCAGGATAGCCTGATCGATGGGACAGATCACGTCGTAGCGACCATGCACGATAAAACCGGGTATATCTTTCAATTTATGTGCACCATCGAGTATCTGCCCGGGTTTCAGGAAGCTACGATTGATAAAATAGTGGCATTCGATACGCGCGATACTCAGGGCAATATGTGGGTCGCTAAAATGATCTATAACAGATTTATCGGGTAACAGGGTCGAGGTGGATCCCTCCCAAATCGACCAGGCCTTGGCGGCTCCCATGCGTATGATTTCGTTTTCACTGGTTAGTCGCTGGTAATAGGCACCAATCATGTCATCGCGTTCATTTTCCGGGATCAATTCCAGATAGTGCTGCCACGCTTCCGGAAACATGCGCGCAGCCCCGCCTTGAAACAGCCAGCGAATATCTTCGTCGCGGGAAAGAAATATACCCCTCAGGATCAGACCCAAAACTCGCTGAGCATGGGTTTCGGTGTAAACCAGCGCCAGCGTCGAGCCCCAGGATCCCCCAAATATCACCCACTTATCTATGCCAAGGTGTTCGCGGATTTTCTCCAGGTCGGCGATCAATTCCGAGGTGGTGTTATCCTCCAGTGACGCGTGCGGCTTCGATTTACCGCAACCACGCTGGTCAAATAAAATAATCCGATATTCTTCGGGGTTAAAGAACCGCCGATGCCCGGGTTCACAATTACCGCCAGGACCTCCGTGTAAGAAAACAACCGGCACCCCATCGGGATTCCCACACTCTTCGATATACAGCGAGTGGAT
>JACZQS010000225.1 GCA_022545625.1 Pseudomonadota bacterium | reverse complement strand
TTTTTTCGGCCTCGGTGGCTTTCGCGTAATGGTTTTCGAGATATCCAGACATGGCCAGGTCGAGTTCTTTCATCCCTCTTCGGCACAACCAGCGTAAACGTGATTTTTCGCCCATTACAGTTTTCGCTGTACCAGCAATTTTTTGGTTGCGGCGATTGCCTGTGCCGGATTCAGTCCTTTCGGACAAGAGTCGGTACAATTCATAATCGTGTGACAACGATACAATTTAAAAGGGTCTTCAAGATCATCGAGCCTTTCGCCGGCGGCTTCATCGCGGCTATCGACAATCCAGCGGTAGGCATTGAGTAAGGCAGCGGGTCCCAGAAAACGATCGCTATTCCACCAGTAGCTTGGGCAGGCGGTAGAGCAACAGGCGCAGAGGATGCACTCGTATAAGCCGTCGAGCTTTTCTCGGTCCTGTTTCGATTGCAATCGCTCACGGTCCGGGGGAGTTGCCGAATCGGTTTTCATCCAGGGTTCGACCGAAGCGTACTGCGCATAAAAATTGGTTAAATCGGATACCAGGTCCTTGACGACCGGTTGATGCGGTAGAGGGTAAACTTTAACATCACCTTTGATCTCGGCGATTGACTGGGTGCAGGCTAGTGTATTTCTACCATCGATATTCATCGAGCAGGAGCCACATATTCCCTCACGACATGAGCGTCGCAAAGAAAGGGTCGAATCCATCGCGTCTTTAATTTTGAGTAGGCCATCTAGTACCATCGGTCCACAGTTATCCATATCGACTTCGTAGGTGTCTATATATGGATTTTCACCACTTGCAGGATCGTATCGATAGACAATAAATCGCTTGATATTGGTAACGCCTTCACTAGCCGCGAATAGCTTGCCCTGTTTGACAACAGAATTGGCTGGTAGTGAAAATTCGGCCATTAATAGTCCCCTGTTATCAATGAATTAATAAACGCGTTCTTTGGGCGGAATGACTTCGCATTCGTCGCTCAAGGTGTACATATGCACGGGCCGATAATCGAATTTAACTTTTCCGCTATCGTCTACCCAGGCGAGGGTATGTTTCATCCAGTTTTCGTCGTCACGCTCGCTAAAATCTTCGCGCGCATGGCCGCCTCGACTTTCAGTCCGGTTCAAAGCCCCCTGGATGATGGTCTGTGCCTGTAACAGCAGGTTTTCGAGTTCCAGGGCTTCGACCAGATCGGTATTCCAGATCAGCCCGCGATCCGAAATCTTGATATCGTCAAAACTGGCAAATACCTGGTTCATTTTTTCCACGCCTTCCTGCATCGATTCGCCGGTGCGAAATACCGCCGCATGTTTCTGCATGGTTCGTTGCATATCATCTCGAATCTGGGCTGTGCTAGTGTTACCCGAAGCATTGCGTAACCGATCAAAGCGAGACATCAAAGGATCGATGCTTTCATCTAACAGGGCCTTGTGCGAAGCACCTGGGGTGATAATTTCCGCGGCGCGTATGGCCGCGGCGCGTCCAAATACGACGATATCGAGCAGGGAATTGGAACCGAGGCGATTAGCGCCATGCACCGATACACAGGCGGCTTCGCCGATTGCCATCAGACCGGGTACCACGGTATCCGGGTCGTCGTCTTTCAAGGTGACTACTTCTCCGTGATAATTAGTCGGTATTCCACCCATGTTGTAATGTACTGTCGGTAATACCGGAATGGGTGCTTTGTTGACATCGACCCCGGCAAAGATTTCTGCCGATTCGGAAATGCCGGGCAATCTCTCGTCGATTACCTCGGATCCCAGGTGTTCAAGGTGTAAATGGATATGATCCTTGTTAGGTCCAACTCCCCTACCCTCGTTAATTTCGATAGTCATCGAACGGCTCACCACGTCGCGTGAAGCAAGGTCCTTGGCATTGGGTGCATAGCGTTCCATGAAACGCTCACCCTCGGAATTGGTCAGGTAACCCCCTTCACCCCGCACGCCTTCCGTGATTAACACGCCGGCGCCATAAATCCCTGTCGGGTGAAATTGCACGAACTCCATATCCTGTAATGGCAGGCCGGCACGCAGAACCATCGCATTACCATCCCCAGTGCAGGTATGCGCTGAAGTTGCCGAGAAATAGGCTCGGCCGCAGCCACCGGTAGCCAATACTACGGTATGTGCGCGGAAACGATGCATCTCACCGGTTGCCAGATCCCAGGCCATGACCCCCCGGCAAATGCCGGCGTCCATAATCAAATCGATTGCGAAATACTCGATAAAAAATTCGGCCCGGTGCTTGAGCGACTGCTGATACAGCGTGTGAAGTATGGCGTGCCCGGTGCGATCGGCAGCCGCGCAGGTGCGTTGTGCAATGCCTTCACCAAAATTAGTCGTCATGCCTCCGAAAGGACGTTGGTATATTTTGCCTTCCTCGGTGCGCGAGAATGGCACGCCATAATGCTCAAGCTCGATTACCGCGGGCACTGCTTCGCGGCACATGTACTCGATTGCGTCCTGATCTCCCAACCAGTCCGAACCTTTAATCGTATCGTACATGTGCCACTGCCAGCTATCGGTCCCCATGTTACCAAGCGAAGCACTCATGCCACCCTGTGCTGCAACCGTATGGCTTCGGGTCGGGAACACCTTGGTAATGCAGGCGGTTGACAATCCAGCGGCCGCCATGCCCAGGGCTGCGCGCAATCCGGCCCCCCCAGCTCCTACGATGACTACATCGTAGGTATGTTCGATTATTTTAAATTTCTGTGCCATCTATCAGGATCCAAGTGATATTTTTAAAACTGCGACCACGCCGATAATGGCAAATAACAGGCACATAAAATTGCTCAGTATAATGCTCACAGTTCGGGTTGAATGGGTTGATACATAGTCTTCGATGACGATTTGTAGACCCAGCTGGGCGTGATAGAAGGTCGAGAGAATCAGCAGGATTAAAGCGATCGCCACCACAGGTTGCCGAACCCAGCCTGTTAACGTCGCGTGCTCTACCGGCATCGAGGCGATACTGAATCCAAACCAGAGTACCAACGGGATTAAAATGAGTGCGGTCAATCGCTGATGCCAGAAGTGTGTCGTGCCTTCTTTTGCCGAACCCAGGCCCTTGACCTTGGATAGGGGCGTGCTCAGGTCATCCATAATCCCTAACCTGCCATTCTGGTCGCAACCCACCAGGTCGCAACTGTGAATACTATCGACACGAAAATAGCCAGCTTGGCGCTCTTGTCTACGGTATCGAGATCGAAACCGAGACCGACATCCCAGAATAAATGGCGTATGCCGTTACAAAAATGCAAATACAGGGAAAAGGTCAGGCCGAGTAAAAATATCTGCCCGTACCAGGTATCAAGCTGCTGATGGATAGTCGCATAGGTTTCCGGACTATTGGCTGCTGTGGACAATATCAGGACCAATATCATCGCCCCCAGTGCCAGGATCACTCCGGTAGCACGGTGCGTGATCGATAAAATTGCGCTTAGCGGCAATCGGTATATTTGTAGATGCGGGGAAAGAGGCTGTTTGCTGTGTGGAGTCATTTGGCAGTCGGTTCGGTCAACGTGGCACTGATCGATGTTAAAAGTCGATGCAGCGACCGTTTTTCTCCCAGTCCCCGTAACGGGTTGGTTCCCTGCCTTTCGGGCCACCGAATTCTTTTGCTAACCGGGTCGATTTGCTATGAGCGGGCCTGGCCCGGCGGGCAGTTTTTTGCTCGTCCTGTATTTTTTGGGGTGCTACTTTTGTCATAGATCTGGGTAACAAATACCAATGTTCAACAATAGCCGGATATTAGCACATTAATTTTCGGCATCGAAAAATAAACTGTGGTGGGTCCAGTCCGTATTTCTTACCACCCTTCTCGAGAACTGCTCCATGCATTGTTCTACTACTGCACATCCATGTGCATATCGTTACGGACGGTGATGAGAAATGCGGGCTATCGCGCCCAATCGAAGGGAGCATTGATCGACCCGGCAGGCTGACAGGGTGCCGGGTTTTCAATGATAGCCGCGGAACCCGACGAATTGTTCTACAGGTCTTTAAGTATTCTGGAGATTAACTGTTGATAGGGTACATATCCGGTAATTACTTCACCGCTTTCCATAAACAAAGAAGGTGTTCCGGTGACACCCAGCTTATTACCCAGTTCATAGCCACGATCGACAAAATCAGCCGCGTCGCATTCGCCGGCTGGCAGATCACCTTCAGTAATGCCCTTGCCAATATCCATTGCCGCTCTTTTGTCCTCAGCGCACCAGACCTGTCTGAGAGTCGAGTAACCGGGTCCGCGAGAACCACCTCGTGGATATGGCAGATAACGTACGGTAATACCTGCCTGTTGCAGGTAATTTACTTCCTGGTGTAGTTTTTGACAGTAGGGGCAAGAGGTGTCGGTAAAAACAGTCAACTTTGCTTTCTCTGCTACGTTGGCAGGAAAAATCGACATGTCGGATTCAGCTATCTTGGCCAACTCGTCCTTGATGCCACCACGTCGGCTGATTTCAGTTAAATTTTGGCCACGCTCCAGATCAAACAATTCTCCGATGAAAACATAGCTGCCATTTTCGATCAGGTAACC
>JACZQS010000224.1 GCA_022545625.1 Pseudomonadota bacterium | reverse complement strand
TTTGCCTGATGCAACGGGCCGGAGAGCGTGTCTGGTACGAAATTACGAATCGCTGGCCCGAAATGACTCGTATCACGATTTTTGCCGGCACGGGCAATAATGGGGGCGATGCGTTCGTCGTTGCCATCCTGGCGCATCAGCAGGGCAAGGAGGTTCAGTTTATTGTACACGGCGATCTCGCACGACAGTCGGAAACATCCGCACACTTTTGCCGGGTCTGGCAACAAGCGGGTGGCGATATAATCGAATCGAATCGATACGAGATCACCGGCGAGGTCATCGTCGATGGCCTGTTGGGCATCGGACTCAGCAGAGACCTGGACGAGGACTGGCAGGCACTGATTCAACAGATTAACCGGGCCGATGCGGTTCGTGTTGCAATCGATATTCCATCGGGATTGAACGCGAATACTGGCATTGCCCAGCCATGCGCGGTGGAAGCTGACCTTACGGTCACCTTCATTGCTGCCAAGGTCGGACAATATCTAGCCGATGGCCCGGATTACTGCGGTGAGCTGCTATTCGACGATCTGGGTGTCTCTTCACATACCCGCGATAGCCAGGCGCCGACCCTGTCTGTGCTCGATCGATGCAATGTGGTGTTACCAGCCAAACGCAAACGCAATTCGCACAAAAATGAATTCGGTCACATCCTGATCATTGGTGGTGACCAGGGTATGACGGGCGCGGCTTCGCTTTCGGCACAAGCGGCTTTACGCGGTGGAGCGGGCCTGGTCAGTGTACTGGTACAGCCAGAATGTACTCATGATTTATCGTCGATACCCGAGCTCATGGTACAGAGCTGGGATGATATTGATTCGAAGCTGGCGCTGGCAACAGTGATTCTGGTTGGTCCCGGCCTGGGGCAAAGCGAGGCAGCTAAGATCTGCCTGGAAAAATTACTGCTCTGTAAACAACCGATAGTCGTCGATGCCAGTGCGCTCGAAGCAGATTTCCTCCAGGCCCTGGAGTCGAAGCAGGTTGTCATTACTCCCCACGCGGGGGAAGCGGCCAAATTGCTGTCGACGACATCGGCCGAGATTCAGCATGACCGTTTAACTGCCTGCCAGTTGCTGGTCGATAAATTCGATGTGGTGACCGTTTTGAAGGGCAGCGGTAGCATTATTCAGCAAGCCGGATCAACGCCAGAGATCAATGTCAGGGGTAATCCGGGCATGTCAGTTGCGGGTACGGGCGATGTGCTTGCCGGTTTAATAGCCGCCCTGTTGGGGCAGGAACTATCCGCTTTTGAAGCCGCCAGGACCGGTACGTTAATTCATGCGCTTTGTGCCGAGGAATACGCCGTACATTATGACGAGAGTGGTTTGATCGCCAGTGATATAGTGTGCCGTATCCCCCGTATAGTCATGCAACTACGGGAAATGCAACGCAATTCATGTTGATCATAGACGAGGCGCAGATGCGTCAACTTGGTGCGGAATTGATTGCAGCCTGTAAATCGGGTGGCATTATTACGTTACGCGGTAACCTCGGTACCGGGAAGACGACCTTGGTACGCGGCGCACTCGAATCGCTTGGTGTGACCAGCGGGGTACGAAGCCCTACCTATACGTTGATAGAATACTACGAGTTCGATCAATTTTGCATTGCCCATCTGGACCTTTATCGACTGGCGGATGCTGAGGAGCTGGAATATCTGGGGTATCGAGATTACCTCAATACCACAACAATATGCTTTATCGAGTGGCCAGAGCGAGCCGAGGGCTATCTAGGTAATGTCGGACTCGAAATTGATATCGAGTATGATGTTGATGGGCGTCAGCTTGCATTTAAATTCGGTAATGACTGGGGAAGTCGTATTATTGCCGCAGTAAATCCTCAGTAAAATTCTAGATAAGCTCACTATCTAGTTAATAAATATAGAAAAAAGGTTGATTTTTTGACCCGATTTAACTATAAATGTAGTCTGGCTACTGGCGAAAAGCACTCACTTCCAGGACCTATGAATCCATTTTCGACGACAAGGCGCATATTTCTGCAAAGAGTGGCTAGTTATGGCGCTGCTTTTATCCTGCTGACAGGTCAAAAAACCGCGTTCGCAAAAAATTCCTCGGCCCTAACCGGCATTCGCGTATCACAGACTTCCGATAATCATACCCGCGTGGTTTTCGATCTTTCGACTGGTATCGAACACAACCTGTTCACCTTGAAAGATCCCCGGCGCATCGTCATCGATCTGAAAAATACGCGTAAAAGCAGTGCCCTGATCGTTGGAAAGCAAAATACCAGCCTAATTCGTGGTATACGTTCGGCTAAACGCGGTACGGATACACTCAGGGTAGTGCTGGATTTGAAAAATAGTGTACGTCCACGCAGCTTTGTTCTCAAGCCGGATGGAAATTCGGGACATCGCCTGGTAGTCGACTTACACGCGACTAATCTCAGCCCGACGCCGATTATTACCAGTCAGCAACAAAGGCAAAAGCAGAAAAAAGAGTTTATTATCGCGATCGACCCGGGTCATGGCGGACGCGATCCCGGTGCCATCGGCAGGAAAGGAACGCGTGAAAAAGATGTCACCCTGGCGGTTGCAAAAAAGATGAAAGTAATGATCAATCGTGAGCCGGGGTTCAAGGCTATCCTGACTCGTGACCGTGACCAGTTTGTCGTATTGCGAAACCGGGTAAAAAAAGCACGCGATAATCGGGCTGATTTATTTATTTCACTCCATACAGATTCCTTTAAAAGCCCGAGAGCAGAGGGAGCTTCGGTGTATGCATTATCACTCAGCGGTGCCAGTACCGAGGCGGCTCGACGGCTCGCGGAGAAGGAAAACGCTTCTGATTTAATCGGTGGCATTAGTCTCGCCGACAAGGATGATTTGATTGCGTCGGTATTACTCGACCTGTCTCAAACAGCAACCATACAGGACAGTCTGAAATTCGGCTCTAATGTATTGAAAAACCTGCGTAAGGTATCGAAACTTAATAACAAACGAGTACAACAGGCAGGTTTCGCAGTATTAAAAGCTCCTGATATGACTTCAATATTGATCGAAACAGCGTTTATTTCTAATCCCAAAGAAGAAAGAAAACTGCGCAGTAGCAAGCATCAGCAAAAACTGGCAAACGCGGTGTTTGCCGGGATTAAGGCCCATCTGAAAAACCGTATGTCGTAGCATGCCCAGCTCTATTAGGAGTGGTCAGGAATTCCTAATGTTGTGTTACCCTGACAAGTCCTCCTTTACCGTAACTACGACGGGTCCAGAGCTACCCAGATGAATCTAGACAAATACCGGTCATTCACTGTGCAGTGCGTCTTGCGATCACCGCTTCCCGAATTACTGATTCCGTCATCCTCGCTTTGAAACCGCGATAGTGATGGAAAGCGCTATAACCCTTCCGTTCTGGATATTCGTTCTACTCGTTTTAACTGCTGTTCTGCTGACCCTGGACCGTATTTTACTCCCCGGGTTTCGCTGGTATCTACGTCGCCGTGTGAATCGAGTAATTGAGGAGGTTAATACCCGGCTCGATATAGAAATCAGGCCATTTCAACTCACCCGCAGGCAGGCTTTGATCGACCAGCTGGTGTTCGATGACAAGGTAACCGAAACAATCAAGGATTATGCCAGGGAACACGCGATGCCAAAGGAGGTAGTGCAGGCGAAAGTGCTGCGTTACGCCAATGAGATCGCTCCATCGTTTAACGCCTATGTTTACTTTCGCTTCGGTTACTGGCTGGCTAAATCAATTGGCAGGATGTTGTATCGGGTACGTGTTGGCTTCTATGATGATGACGGCCTGAAAAATATTTCGCCGGATGCCAGCGTGATTTTTGTGATGAATCATCGCAGCAACCTGGATTATATCCTGGTGTCTTTCCTGGTCGCAGAAAAAACAGCCCTTTCTTATGCGGTGGGTGAATGGGCTAGAATCTGGCCACTACAGACACTGGTCAAATCGATGGGGGCCTTTTTTGTGCGGCGTAACTCTCGTAATGCCCTGTATCGACGGGTGTTGGAGCGATACGTCAATCTGGCAACCCGAGCGGGTGTTTGCCAGGCAGTATTTCTCGAAGGTGGTTTAACCCGGGATGGAAAGCTGCGCGAACCGAAACAGGGATTTCTCGATTACATGTTGCGCGACTATCACGCGGATATCGACCGTGATGTAGTATTCGTACCGGTAGGAATCAACTATGACCGGGTGATAGAAGATATGAGCCTGGTGCGCAAGCTTGATCCGGCTGCTAGCAAAAGAAGCCTCTGGTTCGTGCTAAAAACCACCAGCCGATTTTTTGTTAAAACTCTTTTCATGAACCGTGATAAACGCTGGCTGCGATTCGGTTATGCCAGCGTGAATTTCGGTAATCCAGTCTCGATGCGACGCTATAGCAAGCAAAACAAAATTGATTTGAGCCAGATGGATCAAAGCACGCGGTTCGATCATGTACAGAAACTAAGCCATCGACTGATGCAGGAGGTCGCTGGTGTAATACCGGTTTTACCGGTTGCGCTGATGAGTGAAATTGTACTCGAGCATCAATCGGAATGGCGAAGTGAACTGGATTTAAAGGCAGC
>JACZQS010000223.1 GCA_022545625.1 Pseudomonadota bacterium | reverse complement strand
TGACCGGCAAGATGGCGACAAGCTTAGTTCGCGACATGAAAGCCGCATAAGCAGATTTCGGCGCTCCAGTTACATCATCGGAAAAAGCTGGCGCTGGCCAGGAAATAACGCTCGAGAAGGAAATTAAATCAGCGGTTCAACTTGCCGGCATCAATTTTTTAGCAGCCGCCTTTAGCTTCGATTTATTTGAAAAATCGATCAGGATCATACCGCTATATCTTTCTCCTTTATAAAACTCAACGCGAAATTTTTCAGCCTGCTTGTCGACTGAAAACCTGCTACTTATCTGTTTCTTGTGTATTAACAGGCCGCTCTCATTACGTTGACCGGATTTACGATATCCAATTACATTTACCCTTCTGCCATGCATGGGTTGAATCATGAAGTTCTGGCTAACCCTGACCATGGAGCCAATCGAAACCTGTAATTTGACGCCGTCAACCTCCATCGGCACTTCGGTAAGCGAATTGTCGTAGTCGAAGTATTCTGGTTTTAACGTGGTAAATCCACGGTTTCCGTAGCGTACCTTGAAGCTCTGCGCCGAATTAATGATTGCTATCAGCGGATTGTTAGTCCGGAATTCGATTGTTGAATTTTTTTGGATCGGAACATAATTAATGCGTTTCCGAGGCGTATCAAAATCATAAAGAATTTTATTGTTGAACATCACTAGCTGAATATCGCGTCCCAGCTTGCGCTCGATTGATCTAGCCGATAACTGGAAGTCCCGTTTGAATTCGATACCCATCTCATCGAACATGGCTTCGACAAATCTCAGGTGATTGAATATGCGCCGTCCAGTGGGATAACTTTTGCTCGCCTCGACCCCCATCGCTGCCTTTCCATTTTTAATCGCGAAGTAGGTCAGTGTTTTCTCCATCTCCTTGTCGCCCTCGCGGGTGCGAGTGTTTTTCAGGCGAAACTTTTCGCGATTTGAATTTGTTTTAGTATTGGCTGAGCGCATCGCATTTCTGGCTATTACCTCAAGGTTGCCAAAGGCTTCAGATTCTATGGTTGCCTGATCGATGACGATACTCTGCCCCCAGCGCCTGGGATTCTCATTTTTATCGACATATTTAGAGTTATAAAATCCGCTGCCATCGTGCAAATTAAGGATCATATAAATTTGCTGGTCGGTAATGATGCTTTTTATTTTCCTTATCGTCTGATATTCGGGGTCATTCACAGGAATATCGAGAAACTTTCGGTTCATATCGCCATACACGCCACGGGAACGCTTGATGATGCTTTCAAAATTCAGGTTAGGCACTACCCAGACCTCGCCCCGGGTGATTTCATAATCAGTGACCAGCAACGAGGCCGCGGTAAATCCACCAGGCTCGTCACCCTGAATGCCACCGATGATCAAAATGGTGGGACCCTCCACACCCGACTGTAACTTGTGTAATGTGAATGGAAAGTCCGCTGCCTGTACCTGCTGAAAATCCGCGATTAAAATCAGGCAGAGGAGAATTAATTTCTTCATACGACTTTTATATGCCAGGGCTCGTAGCGTACGCCGAACGAATTATTTTGAGGATAACGAATAACCAGATAGCCCAGGTCAGACAGGCGTTTAAATTCATCGGTTTGGGCAAATTCTTCGGTGAAATTCTTCGCACCAAAATTTCTTTTACCCACGTCAAAATCGCCTACCGCGTGGTAAGAGTGCCCTGGTGGTGCGAGCGAATAAGAAGCCAGTGAAAGATTTCCATCGACTTCCGCTGCCTTGTTTAGAAACAGGTAAATTTGCTTAACCACACTGCGAATACCAGATGTGAGTACTACCGAATCACCAATGTCTTTGCGAATTCTCAGGTAAGTATCGAATGCGTCGCCCCTGAACAGGTAATGACCGGTTCGCGGAATTTTACGAATGTCTTTCTTTACTATTGATGAACTTAAGCGAGAAACAACCTTGTCCCCATAAAATCCGAGCGAATTAGCGTCGATAGCAAATAACTTCTCGATAAATTCCAGCTCTGCCCTCGAAAACTTTCCAATCTGTTGGTAATTTCTGGCAAATCGCAACGATTGATCCCATCCAATGACATTAAAATTTCCATATCCGATATATTTTTGCAGCCTGGAGAAACGAGCTAGGGTTTTTTTGAAAATTCTTATTTCATCGTCGGTTATTACTATATCTGGAAATATTTGATCTAAAACGTTTAACGGAACGCTCGCAATATTATCGACTATGCTGTTATCAGGGTGAAAATCAAAATTCTGAGTAGGTGGTTTTTTCTCGGCATTCACATTTCGCAGGACCGATTTGGGCCATTGGGGCCCAATAAAACTGCCAGGCTCTTTTAAGGCTCGCGCATCGTTACCCCAGGACTGACCCGGCGTTAAAACGCTGGCAACAATCCCACCACTTAAAGCAAGAAAATTTCGTCGCTTCAACATGTTTTTATATCTGATAACCCATTAACGATTGAATTGAGCAAACAGGGGAAATGAATTTGCGCGCAATCTATCATCTTACAGGCAAATTTTCTACTGATTACATTGGAATACTATTCGACCAGGGGAGCGTGACCTATTCATTGATGCCGGATATGGCCCCCGGAAGAATGATCATGTTTCCCAGCTATCTGATGCACTAAGTTAATCCCTATACCGGCGATGCGCCGCGAATCTCACTCTCCTGAAATATTTCAACAGCAAAGATCGCGGGCAGCCCGTTACCAGAGGTTGAAGCGCAGCGCGAAAAGCTGGCGGCAGAAAAGTAAGTAATAATTACCCTCAAGGGTTTTTAGTCTCATAAACATTCATTTGTATCCTATAATTATCCCGGTATACAGATTTGATCGAGCTGTTGGTCACCTGCCTCATCCACCGAGAAAGAAATTAAAAACGGAGTGTAAGAATGGGAAAGCACAAAATAAAACCCAACAAGGATTCTAATGTAGTGGATATTACCAGTGCCGGAAATAGCCAAAACACTGGTCGAAGGCTGGAAGACGCGATTATCGCCAAGGGCTCAAAAAGAAAATTAAATTTGGATCGCAGGGTTAAACGCAGTGAACGCCGTGTTGATCTGGATCCCAACTACAAGGGCAAGGCTCGCAGGTTTACTATCGATACCAGGGCCGATCGAAAAGACCGTAGAGACAAGGACTGATCTTTATCTGGGGTCAAACTCGATTGAACTCGAGGTTTTGCCGATAAGCACTCGATATCCTATCTCCGCCCCTGGCTAGTGACTATACCCTTCGGTCCAGGTTCTGTCCTATTTCCTGGCAAATTATCGATCAAAATTATCAATCTAGTCTGAACCCGTTGATGCCTGGATGCGGATAGGGTTCGCCTGAATATCCTGATGCCGTTACACTGGTGCCATGGATACGACTATAAAAATTGCTGTAGACGCACCTCCCCTTTCCCGTTCACCCTGGCGTTTTGCTTTATATTTTTATCTTAAGTCGCGTTATACATTGCTGGCGATCTTTGTATTTGAGGCAGCACAGGCGGCTTGCACTATCCTTCTGCCCTATGGGGTGAAAGAAATTATCGATGCGGTGACGCTAGCCAATGAGACAGATGTGGATATCTTCACCACCACGCAGGATGCATTGCTGCTTTTTGCCCTGTTGAACCTGGGAATTGTTTTGTTCAGCCGCGCCAGTGGCGCCGCGCTGGCCCGCGCCACCATCGACCGTCTTACCATGGCCGTGTTCCCGCCTATGGCGATGCTGGCCGGCATGCAGCTGGACCTCTTTACGCCGCTGAAGGACGGCCCGATGCGCACCGAGGCGCTGGGCGAGGCGATTGGCGTCGATCCGGGGAAGCTGGCGCCGCTGCTCTACGCGCTGGTGGCGGCGGAGCTGCTCACCGTGCGCGACGGCGCCTTCGCCAACACGCCGGAGGCGGACCACTATTTGGTGCACGGCCGCCCGCACTATGTCGGCGGCGCCCACGCACGCTCGTCGGATCGGTGGTGAACACAACCTCGATGTCGAACGGCAGCACCTCGAGGACCGTCGTCACGCTCAGCGTGACGCCCGAAAACGTCGTGAAGGCGTGGATCAGGACGTGGTAGGTGCCGGCCAGCGCCGCTTCGAAGCGACACGACTCGTTGCTGTCTATGGCGCCCGAGATGCACTCGTAGTCGTCCCGGGACGCGGGTCGCTCCCCGCGGTGCACGTACATGTCCGCGTCGGCGGTGCCGGTGCCAGCAGTGAGCTTGAACTCGATCGAGAGCCCGTCTGCCACCGGGAACTGGAACCCGAACAGCAGCTCGACGTCCAGGGCGGCCCCGACGTTGGTTATGGGTGTTCCCTCCACGAGCGCGGTCTCGGCCACCACGGCCAGGGACTCCATCGAGGTGTTGTTGCTCTCGTCCGATTCGGTCACGGCGTCGATGGGATCGGCGACCACGCTGAGCCCGCGCGTGCCGGCGGCGAGGGGTCCGGCGGTGAACGTCACGCTCTCGGTCACCGAGGGTGCGAGGGGTCCGATGGTCTGCGTTCCCTCCTCGGTGCCATCCACGAGAAGCTGAACCTGGAAGGAAACTCCGGTAGTGAGCGTTCCACTGTTTGTGACGGGGACG
>JACZQS010000010.1 GCA_022545625.1 Pseudomonadota bacterium | reverse complement strand
AGTTCCAGAGTTCCGGGGACACAATACTTAAATAATGGTGTAATCTATCGCTCCGATATTCTATCTGAACTACGATTCATGACCATTGACTTAGCGGCTGTGCGGGCCGATACGCCGAACTGCGAAAGCCTGCTTCACTTTAACAATGCGGGTGCGTCGCTCGTCCCTAAACCCGTCTATGATGCAGTTATCGAGCATCTCGATCTTGAACGGCATATCGGAGGCTACGAAGCGGAGGCAGCTGCAACCGAAACGCTTGACGATTTTTATCTAGCGATTGCAGAATTGCTTTCCTGCCAGCGGGATGAGATAGCCTATTTCGAGAACGCAACCCGTGCCTGGGATATGGCATTTTACTCGCTGCCGCTCGAAGCGGGTGACCAGATTCTCACCCACTCCAGTGAATATGCCTCCAACTACCTGGCGTACCTGCAACAGGCCCGCCGTCGCGGGTTGAAGGTCGATGTCGTTCCATCCGATCAATTTGGACAAATCGACGTGGCTGCGCTCGAGTCGATGATCAATGAACGCACACGCCTAATCTCGATCAACCATATTCCGACCCAGAGCGGGCTGGTCAACCCGGCCGAAAAGGTAGGTGAAATCGCCAGCAGACATGGCATTACTTATCTGCTCGACGCCTGCCAGTCGGTGGGTCAGATGAGCGTCGATGTGAATCGGATCAAATGCGATCTGTTAACCGCTACAGGCAGGAAATTTCTACGTGGCCCGCGTGGGACCGGGTTTCTTTATGTGCGCCGATCCATACTCGACAAACTCGACCCGGTATTCATCGACCTGCGCGCGGGAAACTGGATCGATGCGGATCACTTCGAATTCGCGCCCGGCGCCAAACGTTTCGAAAACTGGGAAAGCTACGTCGCAGGCAGGGTCGGACTAACCCGTGCGGTACGCTACGCGCTGGATATCGGGCTCGACAGCATCCACAGCCGGGTCGTTGAACTCGCGGCGTTGTTACGTGCCCGGTTAGCAAAGATTAAAGGCGTTACGGTCGCGGACCCCGGTGAATATAAGTGCGGTATCGTGACTTTTTACAAGCAAGATGAAGATGCGTTAACACTGGCAGAGCGGCTACGCAGTGACCAGATTAATATTTCGGTTACCACACCGGCCAGTGCTCGACTGGACACTCGTTTTGCCGATCAGCAGAATTTTGCCCGTGCATCGGTGCATTATTTTAATAGTGAGGCAGAAGTCGAGCGGTTTTGTAGAGTTGTTGGGCGCCTGGACAAAGTGTGATTCGAGTGGGCCCACACCCGCTCATTATTTTCTTAGCTGCCCATAAAGCAACGAACCGGTTTGTGATCAGATCCATCAGCCTCGTGATCGATCATCACTCGCTGGACATTATCCACCAGATCCTGCGATACAAAAATATGGTCTATTTTCCCTGCAACCTTTACATCCTCGGTGATATTCCGCCGTCGGGTTGAGGTATTTAAATTGTCTGGATCAGACACAGCCCAGCAATCGACCAGGTCGCTATTGCCGATTAAATACTGGTACTCGGATGAATCGGGTGAACAGTTAAAATCACCACAGACAATCGCAGTATCGGGCATTCCTGGTGTTTCCCTGCGGTTGCTCCAGTCATCGCCATCAATATCCGGCTTACCGGACCAGGCACCATGTTCGCGTGGAGCTGTTTGATAGGCTTCAACCAGTTGTTTCACCTGGTTGAGGCGTTCTTCGGATCCCAGGTAACCGGCGTGATAGTTGTAAACCCGAATCGCCTTATCTTCAGTCTCGATTACCGCCTCGACAAAGCTCATCTGCATATTGAATTTATCGGCATAATGAATTTTTGCCAGGTTGAAGGTGCGCGAACTTAAAATGGGCCATGCGGACAGAATCATGACGCCATGTCGCCTGCGCCGGTTAACGACATGCCCCTGCTCATTTTTGACGCTGTTATCTACATCGAAACTGGAACCAAACACGGTATAATATTCTGGCAGAAGTTCAGAAATCAGTTTCGGCTGATCGACCTCAGCGCTTCGTTGCCAACCCTGTTCGACTTCTTGCAGGCATATAATATCGGCACCTTTTACAGACAGGCAGATCCGGTTGAGGTCAATGATTCGATCCATACCCCGACCGAACTGAATATTGTAACTGACGATTTCCATCAGCTTCCTCCGTTTATAGTTAGCAACGACCCGGGAATAACTAAAATTTAAATTGAACTATATTAAGAAGCGGACTACTAGAGAAATCGGGCATCTTAATAAGATACACCTGATATTAGAGCCATGTATTCGCTGATCATGCCTGGCTGCAAAAATGGTACGATGCATTAACCCACCACGGGTACAACTCCTTGCCAATTAATACGGTGACAAAGGCTTGACATTTTCGCTATAAAAGCCGCTACAAGCGGTTGTTTGCTTAACCAATTTTAGGGAAATATCATGATAGAAGATAATAACCATCAGAATTTTTCATTTAATGGTACTGCAGGAGCGTTTTTTGGTATCTGGATCGTCAACATATTGTTAACTATTCTAACCCTCGGTATCTACACTCCCTGGGCAAAGGTTCGAACCAATCGCTATTTTTATGGGCATACCAATGTCGCCGGCTCAAACTTTGATTATCTTGCCTCCCCTATTACGATATTAAAAGGTTATCTAATTGCCGTCGCTATATTTATCGTCTACACCGTTGTTTCGGCTCTTGCACCTGGCTCCGAAATAATATTTTTTATTTTATTGATGATTGCCTTACCGTTTATCATTGTCAGGGCCATGGCCTTTCGGTTGCGCAATACTGCTTATCGCAACTTACGATTTCGGTTCGATCGGCAATATGGCCAGGCAGCATGGGTTTATCTCGGAATAGGAATTTTAATTCCGCTTACCCTGGGCTTGATTCTCCCTTATTTTGCTTACCGTACAAACAAATTTTTAATTACCAATGCGGGTTATGGACAAAGTCGTTTTTCACTGCAATGTGGCGCCGGTGATTTTTATAAAATCTATCTGATAGCACTGGGGATATTGATAGGTGCCGGTATTATCGTGGCGGTAGTAATGATGCCAGTGATGATGGAGATGAAAACCGTGATGGAGCAGGCTGCGCAAAGCGGTGTCGAGCCCGACCCGGCAACGATGGGTGCGGCGATGGCAGGATTACCGGTGTTAATATATTTTCTCGTGTTGCTACTGTATTTTGGTGTTTTTATCTATATTCGCACCGCGGTAGCAAATTTGGTTTGGAACAATATTACCCTGGATGGCGGGCACAGATTTGAAAGTAGCCTGAAGCTAGGGCGAATGGCCTGGATTATTTTCTCTAACATGGTCGTTATTCTACTTAGTTTAGGCTTAATGATCCCCTGGGCCCGGGTTCGTATGGTACGTTACCGCATGAACACGCTGGTTCTGATTCCCGGGGGTGATCTTGATACATTTATTAGGGAAAAGGCTGAAGAAGAATCTGCCCTCGGCGAAGAAATGGGCGATGTATTTGATATGGATATCGGCGGCATTGGGTGAACGTTGAGGTAATCTGGTACGACGGTAAAACATCCAGGGTATACGAAGCCAGTCTTAATTTTAGCGAAACTGGCTTCGTACGCTTAACTGCAGATAACATAAGCCTGCGATATGCAATAGATGGTATCAGTGTCGCTGAGCCTGTTGGCAATTTAAAACCAAAAATATATTTTCCCGATGGCTCGAACTGTGAGCTTTCAGATTTGTCGGCAATTCGGCCATACCTTCCCAAAACCTCCGGACTTTTTGAATTTATCCATCGTTGTGAATCGAAATTCATTTATGCAGCAGGAGTTGCCGTGTTAGCTGTCGGCGTATTTGCCTTTATGATTTTATATGCCGTGCCCGAAATGGCGCGCCAAATTGCCAATCAAATACCCCCGGCATTGGAACAAACGCTGGGCAGGCAATTACTGGATACCCTGGATCGGTTAGTTTTCGAAGAATCCAGGTTGCCTCTGGATCGCCAGGCACAATTATCCGCAAGCTTCCTGAAATCTATAGACAGTATGAACAGTACAATCGATTACCAGATTTTATTTAGAAGCAGTCCAAAAATGGGGGCAAATGCACTGGCGCTTCCTTCCGGTATTATAATTTTTACCGATGAAATAGTCGAACTGGCCGAATCGGATGAGGCATTAATTGGTGTGTTGGCGCATGAGGTTGGCCATATTGAACAACGTCATTCAATTCGCCACGTGTTACAGGATTCTGTTGTGGCATTGTTGCTAGTGACGATCACCGGAGATATATCTTCAATCAGTTCTATCGGGGCAGCCTTGCCAACATTGATGGTACAACTAAAGTTTTCTCGAGAATTTGAGACAGAAGCCGATGATTTTGCGATTCGTTATCTACAGGACAACAATATTTCGACCGAGCCCCTGTTAGAGTTATTAAAAAGTCTTGATAAGAAGTATGACGAGGAAGATACCGGGATTAGTAATTATTTTTCTTCCCATCCAGCGACTATAGAGCGTATTAAAAAACTTAAGCGTAGATAAATTCAGTCCTGGCTCGAATTTCTCACCACCGTGCGCAGCGAGGCGGCGTCGCGGAAGTAGAACACCAAACACCGTGATTTAGGCGATGCAGGAGCAATGGCCGAATAGATGGGTGGTGAGAAATTCGGGCTAGTATAGTAAGCTGTTGCTGGAGATTTACATATGTACATTTTAGTTTCAGCAGATGGTACGCTTTCACTGGAAGATGTCGACAATTTGAATAGTTTCTCGGTTGCCGAAAAAAGCGATGTTGCCAGCTCCTCGACATTCTCGGCCATCGCGGTCCAGGCTGAGGAAGGCCACTACTGGATCGATGTTGATTCGGTGATTAAACTATCGTCTCGACGTGGGGATCAACAGTGGGTCGAGGGATTCTGGGATATGCTCAGAAAAGTCGAACCCTATGGGTACGCGGACCTCGTCAATAAACGTGTCAAAGCGCATATCGAACAAGGGTAGAAAACCAGATCAGTCCCACTCTAAGATCAAAAGATAGTGTTCGTGTGACAGCAGATCCTTCTTATTTATTGGAGGTGAAAATGAAAATTATTCCGCTAAGGCTCATCATTCAACTGGTCCTGGGGATGGCGTTATTCTTCCCGGCACCCAGTTTTTCAGATCAAACAGACGCTCGACTGGATGAACTTTTCACTACTTTACAAAGTAGTGAAAATAGCGGTGTGCTGGAGGAGACGGAAGTCCACATCTGGGCAATCTGGTTCGAGAGTGGCCGTGCAGAGATTGATAGCCTGATGGAAGAGGCCGGCGTAGCAGTACAATCCGGTCAGCTGGCACAGGCCGAAAACCTGTATTCGCGGGTCATAAAAATGGCACCAGGATTTTCCGAAGGATGGAACCGTCGCGCAACCGTAAGATATTATCAGCAAGATTACAGCGGCTCGATTAAGGACATACAACAAACCCTGTCCCTGGAACCGCGTCACTTTGGTGCGATCTGGGGACTCGGCATGATCCTCGGGCGGGATCGCGATTTTAGCGGTGCTATCACGGCATTCGAGCGATTACTGGAAATTAAACCCAACTCACGCGATGCCAAACCCCGAATCGAACTACTTAAGCAGGAGTTAAACAAGAGTTCAGTTTGAGTTGGTATCAGGCTATTAGCCCGTTTTTCTCACCACCGGGCTAGAGTTGCTTTTTCTCCAGTAGCTTTGGACCCACTTCATCGATGATTTGCCTGGCCTTTGATTGCGAATGGTCAATAGCCGCTTGTAGTTCAGCATGTTGATCAGCCCGAATGAAATGTACGCGCCGCACCTCACCTTCGAAATCGCCGCTGATATAACCAGCGGTACGAAACCTGCTACCAGTTATGAGCGGTGCAGCCTGAATAGTAAATTCCTTGTATTCAAATGGTTCGGTTAATTCCTCAGAAGTTCGTGCCACAGCCCTGCCGCCGCCGAAAATTGATTTGAATAATTTGCCCAATATCATAACTAGCCCGCTTATCGCATGAAGGATACGAAGTACAGGATCATATCAAATAAACTCGTGGTACATACGCATTATCTCCACCGCGGCGGTGACAGAGTTAGCCGACTTGTTTAGGAGGGGTTATTACTGTAGTTTCAAAATCTATTTATTGACCCCGCTGTCCGGAAGTCTGGCAGGTTAATAATATAAGAGGATTTCGACATGAAAGCGGTAACTTCAAAACTGACTGCAGAAAATATGAGCGATGAAGAGTGGCGGCTACGACAGGATCTGGCAGCCTGTTACCGGTTATTTGTTCACTTTGGCTGGACCGATTTAATTTTCACCCACCTCAGTGCGCGGGTCCCGGGGCAGCCTGGGCAGTATATTATTAATCCTTACGGCTTGCTATTTGCGGAAGTTACCGCGAGTAATTTAATCAAGGTCGATTTCGATGGCAAGCTACTGGCGGGAGAATATCCTTACAATGGAGCGGGTCATGCGATTCACAGCGCTATTTTAAAAGCGCGACCCGACGTCAATGCGGTATTACATAGCCACACCCGCGCTGGGATTGCGGTGTCAGCTATGGCATGTGGTTTATTGCCTCTGAGCCAGCAGGCCAACGAAGTTGGCGGAATGGTCTGTTATCACAAATACGATGTCATTGCGGATAACGCAGAAGAATGCCGAAAGCTGGGCGAGGATATCGAAGACAAGGTTTTGATGATTATGCATAATCATGGGCTGCTATCGACCGGTCGAAGCGTCGCCGAGGCCTTTTATTATCTATACGCGCTTGAGAACGCCTGTAAGGTGCAGGTCGATGTGATGAAATCCGGTGCAGAGACTATTCAGCCGGGGGCCAGCGTCATCAAACAACTCAACGATCGTGGTGCCCCACCTGCGGATGGACCGAAAGAATTTATCGACATGTCATGGCAGGCGCTGATTCGCATGCTCGATCAGCAAGACCGATCATACAGGGACTGAGGATTAATTTCGGCCAGATTTTAATGCGTGATTTTTGAGATGAGGGTATCGACAGCGCGATCAAATAAAGAATAAGACTGGATCAATTTAGCCCGACCCGATCTGAGTTCTGTAGCAAATCCGTACATGGTTACTTCCCTTAATTTGTGACCAAGCCGGTTAGCAAAAACGTACTTGTGGGAAATACGACTTTTCCACGATAACCTGGCGTTAAAAGTCTTATCCTCTTCCGATAAAAATTCTACCCAGGCACCAATTTCGAGTGCCTGCGCCTGCCTTAGAAAATCATCGGCGTCCTGGGAGTCAGCGGCATGCTCGCCTGAATCCATGGTAATTTCCTGATCTACCTCGATCTCACCTTTTTTGACCGCGTCGGTAAAGTCGTCCAGATTTTTAATAACCTCATTGGTGCTTGACTCGGTGATGATCGTAATGCCATCTGGGTCATATTCTTCCTCGTCCGTCAGGATTGCGCCCGCTTCATCAGCGGCCAATTCGATGTCCATTTTTTGATCTGCCAGTCTTCGGGTGTACCCGGCAAATGCCCCGGCGGCATTGCCATCGGGCCAAATAGTATTGTCATCGATTCGGGTTACTATGTTTTTACTGGTCTGTTTGACTGTCTTAGCATGCTGTTTCGCCAACATTTGAAATATCTTGTTCTGGGCTTCATCGTCTATCGCTATCAAATCCATGCCCCTCGACAATGCTCGCAACAAGGACGGCAATGTATCGAGAATTTTTACTCTTTCCTCCTTGCTATACTTAGGAACTAGTGTCCAGACAAAAGTTGATGAAATGCGCCTGATATTATTCCAGTGGCTGGACGACTCCCCCATTGTTAAATAAATATGGAATAACACCGGGTTCCATATCGAATCGAGAAACCCTGTCACTTCAATACTCAGTTCTCGATTTTTCGTGAGTTTTCGAATTAGACTAGTGGCCGAATCCTGCGCCTCTTTTTCGAGCCGTTCCCTTTCCAGTTCCTGCTTCTTGAGTAGCTCGTCTGCTTTTCGAGCCTTTTCATTTTCATCGGCGAGAAATTGCCTGATATCTTCCAGCGCCCTATCAAAAACTCCTATATCCTGTTCAAATTCATTAACCAGCGAGTTAACCACTTCTTCGAGCTTATCGATTAACACTTTTTCCTGTTTCAGATCTTCTCCCCAGCCTAGTGATGCTTTGGAAATGCTGTCGAGTAATTTTCGGGCCGGGTGCTTATTATGCTTAAAGAAACTATCATCAATAAATGCAACCTTTAGAATTGGGATCTGCAAGCGGCCTATGAGGACTTTTATCGGTGCCGGCAACGCGTCATCATCGAAAAAGAAATCAAATATCATCGAAACGATATCGATAATCTGATTGTCCGCAGGGCTAGCATGATCGGCGTTCATTTTATTGAAAGCAAGCAGCTGCTGACGTGTTTCAGCCCTGGCTTCCTGAGGGTCTATCGATTCCAGCGGTTGGGACTGCAGGCCGTAGGTTTGCAGGTTGGTAAGCGCGGACATGTATTCGGTGTTTTGGGCAATGGGAACGACTGTCGCCAGGCGCCCGGTATCGACAGTTCCTTCTCCAGGCTGCCCATTGATGTGGATTTCGGATTCGGCGACAACTTGATGAGAACTGGTCGGGCTAATTACCTGCCGCAGCATTGGCAGAAGATTGCCCTGGTCGGTTTGTGTCCCGGCATTTGGAGCAGGTTGGGGGTCCCATGCAGCTTGTTCACCAGTAGGCGTGTCATGCGCTGGATCGCTGGTTGAGTTTCTAACTCTATTTGCGAGGAAATTTGAAGCCTGGTTCTCGCGCTCCTTGGAAGCCTGGAATTTGGGCAACACACCTTTGTCGATAAACAGCGTATTCAACTCGCGGTAAAAACCGTCAAGACTGTTCATGACGAATTTGTCGAATAGCTTGTAAAAAATCAGCTTGATCTGGATCTCGGAATCTATTACCTCGGATGCCTTGTGAAAGCTTTCGCAAATTGCTTTCGGATCTAGCGGATTTAAATCCCGGTCAATTTCGGTCAGGTGTAAAACGACTTTTAGTCTTTCGGTGACCGCAAATAATTCTTCTTCAAAAAGGGGCCGCGCCCTGGATATCATATTACCTATGGCGATGGTGTCTTCCATATCTTCCAGTTCGACCAGGGTCAATTCCTCGATATCTTCGTCCAGGTCATCCGCTGCCTGGTCTTCACAAAACTGGTTAAAGCAGTCCTCCATGGCCTGATTGAATTCTATCTGCAAAAGGCTGGATTTGCGCCTGATCTCGCGCATAGCTTCAAAATACATATTATGCTGCCGATCAGTTTCAGCTTTCTCAGACAACTCAAATAGAGCATCATCGATATTTTCCATTAATACACGAATGAGATCGCTGAGTCGTTTCAAAGCGAATCGCCGCACAGATTCGTACACCACTGTACCGCCACCGTGGTAGGCTGGACTGTTGATTTGCTCGTTTATTAACATCTTATATCCTGGTTCATCCATAACAGGGTCGGATACTCTCGAAGCATGATTGACGCTGCTATTACACGGGAATTTGGACCTGTCAAAATGGACAGGCTGATATCATTTACCGTGATATATAGCATAGAAGATTTTTGCTCGTTATCTAGGCAATTAATCCTTCTATCGGACCTGGCAATAGTAATTAATTAACATCTATCGCGAGAGGCCGGAATAGCCGGAATGGCGCCATTGAAGGAGTACCAGTTTGCAGTCGATGCCATATCCGACAGATCGTATCTTTGATGTTATTATCGATGCGTTCGGATGAGGAGAAATCGATGCCAGCGAATACTATCGAAGAGAATCGACGCAAAAACCCGATAGCCGATGGTGACCAGGTATGGCTGTTTGGATATGGATCGCTGATCTTCAAGGTTGACTTCCCGTATCTGGAATCCAGGCCAGCCAGTATTCGTGGTTGGAGTCGGCGTTTTTGGCAGGGTTCACACGATCATCGCGGCACCAAAAATCATCCCGGCCGTGTCGTCACCCTGATCGAGGATCGGGACGCTGTCTGTGGTGGTATTGCCTTTCTGGTCGATGCATCGGTTTTCAATCAGCTCGATGTGCGCGAAAAAAATGGTTACCTCCGGTTTACCACCGAAATGAACTTCGCTGACGGAACTCACGACAAGGGACTCGTATATATCGCTACCCCTGACAATGAAGCCTACCTGGGCGAGGCCAGTGAGTGCGATATCGCCCGACAAATATGTTTTGCCGAGGGTACCAGCGGGCCGAATTGCGAGTACTTGATCGAGCTGGCCAGGTCACTGAGAGAACTGGGTCTGAATGATCGGCACGTCTTCGACATTGAAATGCACATCCTTCAGATTAGAAAAGAGTGAAACGACTCAAAATTCTGGTATCCATCCTGGTGATAATTTCGGCCAGTTACTTTCTGCTGAATTCCATCCAGTTATTCGAAGAAAATATTTTAAACGGTCAGGTAGCAAAATCTGATCAGGCAGGAAGTAATAAAGATGATAGCAATTTCGATACTAGTGAATCAGTTAGCATAAATCTAAATATTGAAAGCGATGGGTCGGTGCTTATCAGTGCTGGTACAGGGGGTGACAAAGGCGTCTCCAATGCTGGCCGGCGGCTGGAAATTTTTGGTCGCGTTGTCGATAGACACGGCCAACCGTTAGACAATGCAATGGTCGCGGAAGAGCGATATTTTATTAGTACGCGGACTGGTTCGGACGGGAAATATAAATTACTCATAGCAATGCCAAACAATCAATATCCTGTTTTACGTTTCCTGCGTAGTGGCTTCGAGGATAAAAGAATTGAAATTGATGCCGGAGTATTGAAACAAGAGTCGGTGCTGGAACTTGACGTAACACTCGATGACGACCTTGACTCGATTTCGATCGATGGCTGGGTTGGCAATGATATCGGTGCCGGCCTGGGAGGCTTAAAAATTCAAATTAGTTCCAGGGATAAACGGGGGATGGTCAATGTTTTCCACACCGTATTTAGTGATGAAAGAGGTTATTTTACATTTGAAGGGATCAGGTCGGGTGATCTCTACAGGTTGACGGTATTATCGCCACCCGAATATTTATACTACGTCGATGAAGCATTTAGCGTATCGCATAATACGCCGCAATTAATTATTGTCCTCGAATCACTCAGGTTTATTGATATCGACGGTATGATAGTCAACAGCAAGGCCGAACCTATACCAAATTTCGAAATTTATATCAGCAACATATCTACCGGCACCCATGCCAGGAAAATAGAGACTGATTCTTCCGGGTTTTTTAGTCTGCGAAAGTTTCCAGCAGGGGAAGTCATTTTATCAACCCAGGGGCCAGAATATTTCAAAATTACAGGCCTGACCCTGGTGGCCAATGAATATAGAAACCTGAGGTTGGTGGTTGACAAGGGAGATCATTACTTACTGGGTTGGGTGAGTGATGAAAGCGGTGTCCCCCTTGCCAAATCACTGGTAACACTTAATTCAGAAATCCAGGCTGGTGTCATAGAGTATTTATCTTACCGCGTTACAGGAACCGATAATGCCGGAAACTTTGACTTTGACAGCGTCGGAAGTGGAGCACATTTAATAACAGTTGAGGCTCGTGGTTTTAACCGGAAAGAAATAATCCACCGGTTTGAATCACAAACTGACAAGGTTCATATTACCCTTTCGCGAATCCGTTAAATCGCAGGGTGAAGATGTCCCCGATAAAGTATTAGTAAACGCCCCTCAAAGTACCGACTTTCACTACAAATTAATAGAGCAGTAGTAGCATTTCATCGGCGAGCATTTCTATGCTCAGGCAAACGGTCCCTTAAGGCCATTGGCACTCGACAGCGAAGCAAACCTATTGCCCGCCTGAACCAGGTCTGCAGCATAACGTTGCAATAGTTCTGCCCGCCGAGCGGGGTCTTTCGTAGCGTCAATCGCACCCCAGAGCGCTGCCAGTTCTTCGGACACGCGGCGCAAGTTGGCAGTCAGTGCCTCGTCGGCAACCGCAGCGGCCAGCGTATTGCTGGTGACCTTGCCAACCCCGTTGACGGTAACAGCGCCGGCGTTGGTGTAGCCGGCAGGCAGATCGCCTTTCAGGTTCATGACTGATTTGAAGCGGATCACATCGAGGATCTGGGCTACCGCCTGCTTGGCCCCTTCGACACGCGACAGATGCTCGGTGTCGGCTGCCGCATGGGGCAGCAGTTCCAGCTTGCCGGGATGGTTTTTTTCCACCGCCAGGTACGGCACCATCGGACCAGAGAGTTCGCCGGTTTCCGGGTTTTTGAATAGGTCGGCGTCAATCGCGGCATAACGAACCTTGCCGGACGATAATGCGGCGTCCAGCGCATTCGTATCAATCACCTCGCCGCGGTCATAGTTTACGATCACCGCCCCGTCGTTCATCGCGTTAAGCACATCACTGTCCACCAGACCGGCATTGGCGAAGCTATCGCCGGTTGCGGCGCCCAGACCCGTGTGGGGCGAGAGGAAGTCTGCGCCAGTGGCGGCCTCGACCGGGGTGGCGGCAAAGCTAAAGCCTTCGCTTTCGATCCAGTCCTTGTACAGCTCCCGGGCGTAGATTTTCACCCGTAGGCCAAAGCCCTGGGCGAGCAGCGCTACCTCGCGCCCGATGTTGCCAAAGCCGATCACCGCCATGGTTTTGCCTTCCAGTTTTTCGGTTGGGTATTCACACAAGTTCTTGCCGGTGTCGAAATCGCCGGCGCAAACCCGCTCGTGCAGCCTGGCCACATCGAGATCGGGGGCAACTTTCAACAGCCCCTTGATAGCCATATGCGCGGTGGCGCGGGAGTTGAAAGAAGGGGTGTTCATCAACGGCGCGTCCCCGCCATCGCCGTTGCCACCACCCCAGCTTGCCGATCCCATGTTGCCGGTGCCTGCGCCAATGCGCACACCGCCCAATGGAAATTTAGTATCGACCGGGTAGGCGGTGGCGGCGGCAATAGCGGCGTCATACTGGCCATCGCCTGCCTCTGCCATCAGCTCGTCATGGGTGGACAGGCTGGGCTGATAGAAAAAGTGGATGCCCGCCGCCAGCTCGCTCGCCTCGCTGGCGGAGTGGTCGTGCCAGTGGGCACCGAGGGATTCGGCATGGGCTTTAACCGCGGAACTATCGGGATTGCCGTCGGCGTCAAACTTCAAACCCACCAGGTCAGCGACCAGCACCTTGTAGACCCTGGCCGGGTCGTCAACGCGGGTGCGTGTACCTGTGGCGCTTGCGGCTGCGGCGACAGGTTCGCCCAATGCCGCGAGTTCTTCTTCCAGCACGACAATCTTGGCGCGCTGGTAGGCGTAAGCGAGGTTTTCCAGTAGCGCGGTAATGTCGGCCACCGGGCGGATGCCGCCGATCCAGGCACGGTAATCGCCCGGCGTGCCCGGGAATGCGTTGACATAGCGGGCTACATCGAGGCCTGGTTCGCGGTCGCCGTTGGGGTGGATCAGGCCTTCGTAGCCCAGTAGTTGCTTGGAGCGTGCGATGATACGGTTGTGTATGTCGGCGTCGGTGATACCGGGATCCTTGACCCGCAGCAGGGTGACGGCAGCACCGCGGCGATCTTTATCGGTCACACCCAGTTCCAGTAAGTCCTGGTTTTCAACCCAGGCATTGACTTCGTCACGATTTGCGATGGAACGGGCGTTCATCGCCGTCACATCACCAACCATTGTCGCGGTGCGCCGCAGGCCAAAAGTGGTTTCAGCGAAGGCCAGGGTAGAATAGGTGTTGATGATGCCACCCATCATCGCGTGTTTTTCAGGGTCATAAATCGGTCCAAGCGCTATCGTCTTTTTACCCGACAATGGCATTTTGTTATCCACCGGCACCACCATTTTCAACTGGCGCGGGATCGCCCAGGCCGGGTTGGCCTGAATTCCTTCTATCAGATCGAACGCGGCCGGTGTCAGCGAAATGGTGAAATAACCAGAAATGCCGCCGACGGCTTTTTGGAATGGCATGAACATATTCACTTTTTGGGTGAATTCTGCAACGCATTTTTGGCTCCACGGCATCGCGCCGAGCATCGAAGTGGCGTCGATGATGGCGTGGTGGTTGGCCGGATCCATGTCGATCCAGGCCAGCAGGTTGGTTACATCCTCTTCGGTGTAGGTGGTAGCCCCGGTAGTTTCATGGCCAACGCCGACAAACAGCTTGACCCCCATGGCGCCCAGTTCATCAGCCGATGGGATCGTGCCCTCGGCCCCGGTGAAATGGATGCGCGATTCATCGCCATTTTCGGCAAAGCGCTGCATCTCGATGATCTGGGTACCCCAGCTCTGGCGGAAAAACCCACCGGCTTTGCCGGCTTCAGTTTCAGGGGCGGGCGTGTCGACGAACACATGCTGATCGGGGTTGTTGGCGTCCATCATGTGCATGATGGCGACGGTAAAACCAGAATGGCCACCACCCAGGCCAACGGCCAGCTTGTTGGATTTGGGGAAACCGAAGTAGCCGTGAATTTCGCCCATCATATCGAGCAGGATCGCATCCGCCGGGTAACCCCGGTGCATGGAACGGCCAATTTCGGCGGCGGTGAACGGGCCAAGGTCATTGCCCTTATCGTCAAGCTTGCGATAGGTTTTTTCCAGCCAGTTCTCGAATTCAACCCTCATCCGTCGACTATCCACCTCGTCAGATGTCATATCGGTGATCGGTCCGACGCCAAAAAATTGATTGATGGTGCGCGCCGGTGGACCACTTTTAGTTGCCTCGACGGCAGTGTTACGCGCGGCTTTTAATTGATCCACTGAAGACATCGTGACCTCTTGGTAATTTTAAACGTGCTGGTGAAAGGCCCGATCAGGCCCGGTAGAATTGTTCCCGTGCGAAGAATAATTTCCCGATATCGGAAATAATGTGTTGTAAGCGTCGCTCGAGTGTCCAAATGCGGCAGTTGCCCATATCAAGAGGTAATACCCCATTAATTACCTGTAGAGGAAGAATAAAAGCCCCTTTCGCAAAAGTCCAGTCTCAGGAACCTGTCACCGCGCTGCGCAATTGTGGAGCATCCGTGCCTGGGTAATTCAATTCGCGGCGTAGCCACCATCGACCCTGTAAATCCCACCACTACAGTATGCCGCCGCATCCGAGGCCAGGAATACAGCGAGTCCAGCGACATCGTCAGTGGTACCGGCTCGCCCGAGCGGGATATGTCTTAGGAATCTATTCAATATTTTGTCGTCGCTCCACAGTGCCTCGCTAAATTTTGTTTTAATCAATCCGGGGCAAATTGCATTCACGCGAATATTATCGGCGCCCCAATCCTGTGCCATGGCCTGGGTCAGGTTATTGATTGCGGCTTTGCTGACGCTGTAAATGCCAATGCCTGGTTCAGGGGTGAGGCCGCCGATTGAGCTGATATTAATAATCGATCCGCCGCCGCGTCGCTTGAGGATCGGGTAGGCTTTTTTACATAGTTCAAACGGGCCCTTGAGATTGACCTCGATGATCTTGTCGAAGGCGCGTTCATCGGTGTCGTGAATCGGGCCGAAAACCGGGTTAGCCGCGGCATTGTTGATAATGATGTCCAGGCCGCCGTAGGCCTCGACTGTCTTATCGACCAGTGCGTGGATGTCTTCAATACTACCCATGTTCGCCTCGATACCGGTGGCTTCCAACCCGTCGGCACGCAACGCCTCGGCCACGGTATCTACTGCATCCTGTTTGCGACTGCTGATTACGACCTTCGCCCCAAATTCAGCCAGGCCACGAGCTATTGCTTCGCCGATACCTTTACTCGCGCCGGTAATCAGCGCGATTTTTCCGTCTAGCTGGAATAATGGCCGGATACGATTTATTTTTGCCATCGGTTGTTACCCATTAATAAAGCCGTGTGGCAGTTTAATCTTGCCGACCCGGCGAGGCCATTGAATATTACCTCAACTGGCTGTCCTTGCTGCCGCGACGATTAAAACCACCAAAACTGGCTTGCTGTTCATCGAGGTCGCTCTGGCAACTGACACAAAGGCGAATACCGGGGATAGCTTTGCGACGGGCTGGTGGAATTGCGTCGTTGCATTCCTCGCAGTGATGCAGGCTTTCGCCCCTGGGCAGCCGGCTTCGAGCCAGTTCAATGGCATCTTCTACGCTGGCGTCTATTTGATCCTGTACAGCCCCGTCTCGGGACCAGCCACCGGCCATGATTTGCTCCTCGGACTGTTTCTATTAGATAATCATTCTACTGATTTAACCCTGTGCTTGCGAATCTAAAGATACGGTTGGATTTAGAATTAGGTAAACTGTCGCTGCTAATCTGTGAATTCCAGTTAGCCATACCATTCTTATTCACCGTTAACATGGAAGGCGATTTATGTCTGAACCAATTGAAATTCTTCGAGGAGTAGTCCACCCCTGGTACTGCGACAGCTTCGGCCATATGAACGTACGCTGGTATGGTCATTTCTTCGATGACGCCGCATTCCATCTTTGGCCGCTATACTGGGGGAGCCACCAGAAAATGCAGGATGAGCTGGGTGTTCATACTGTAACGGCGTCGGTGGCTACACAGTTTCACCAGGAACTGGTCGCGGGGGACCTGATTATAGTCGATAGCTTGCTGACCCGGATCGGAGGCAAAAGTTGCACATTTACAGAACGCATGCTGCACGTCGACACCAGGTTAGTGCATGCCACCTGCGAAACCGTAGAAGTATTCTTTGACCCGAAAACGCG
>JACZQS010000222.1 GCA_022545625.1 Pseudomonadota bacterium | reverse complement strand
TCGCCACAGCGGCACATGCTCACCCACTGGCCCTCGGGGATGCTGTATTCTTTACCGTCTTTGTCGGTGATCGTGACGGGGCCTACGACGCGCAGCGGACCGTTTTCCCTAATCTCAATATTGACGCCTGCCATATGAACTCCTCCGTAATCGCTCTAAAAATGGATAGCCGGGCGGGCCTCACCAATGGTTATGCCAGCTATCACGAATGAAAAGTTAGTGTGCCACCCTAGGTTAGGGGTGTCAAGCTGGCTGGGAACATCTTGAAGGCCCTCCAATTCAGTCGGATGCCGGGCTGACTGCAACGGGTTCGGGCCGGGCAGCAGGATCTGGTTTTGGGCGTCCACCCCGGAGCGCGGACAATGCGATTCCCACCACCAACAGACCTCCCATCATCCAGAAGGCCCACTTGAGGCCCGCCACGAACGCGTCGGCGAGTTCCTCGATCACCTGCAATGGCGGCAGGCCGTCAGCCGTCAATTCCTTGTACAGTTTGGCCCGCAGCGCATCCGGATCCGGTTCCTCGCTGACTTTTTCGGTGTCAAAGGACTCGATGTATGCGCCAGCGAGTTCCGCCGCGCGTTTGAGTTCGGGGTTCATTCGGGAGTCTCCATTTCAGCGCCCGCCATCATTGTCCAAAACAGCGGTTTTGGCCACCCGATTTTTGCTCTTTAGTAATTCAGGAATAAAAAAAGTATGGCTGGCTGGCAAATCTAATCGCACACAAAATCGTCATCACCTGTTGCCCGGCATTACGGTGGAAAACCGTGGGCTCGCCAGTAGTCTTCAACTCCGCCTTCTCGCATGACCCTGTTGAAGTCGTCGGATTGGCGAAAGTTCTCCAGGTCGGTGCGCCACATAGAGATATACGTAAAGTAGCCTGGCTCTACTCGATCATAGGCACCAGTCGTCATCCAGATGAACTGGGCGGCACGATCCGATTCATCCATTCGCTTTGCGAGCAGCTCGATGCGCTCACTTTGGTCTTCATCTGGATGGAGCAAGGCCTCAATCCAGGCAGTGATGGCGGGATTATCGTCAAGAAACGAGCCGGCCGCCAGGCGAGCGGCGCGCAGATCGCCATTCCTGACCAGGTCCGGGACCTGGTATTGATACCAATGAGTGGTCCTGACCCGGGCAATGGCAAGCTGCAGATCAAATCTCTCCAGGCCTTTGTCCGCAGCTCCCTGGTTATAAAAAATCATCGTTCGATGATTCGTGCAATTCTCATACCCGGGGTCCAGTTCCAGGCAACGATCGAAGTCATCCGCGGCCTGCTCCAGGAAACCAATCTGGTGATAATTAATGCCACGCCAAAGCAGCATTGTTGGATTTTTCGGCTCAAGCTCCAGCGCCTTGTTGATCAGCGCCATGGCGTCGGTCCAGTTCACATTACCCCCGAGACTACGCAAAGTCTGAGATTTGACGCCATATGCAAACGCCAGGTTTGGTTCCAGCTCCAGGGCCCGATCGATCGCTTGTCGGGAAAGCTCGTAGTAGGCGGCATCGCCCACTCCCCAGGATGGGGCAACCGAATAAAGCGCACCCAGGAGTTCCCAGGCACGTGCAAAATTCGGGTCCAGTTCCACCGCTTGCTTTACAATCTCAATAGAGACCGGCAGGTTCTGCCCGCTGCGGGCGATAAACATTTCGCGGCCTTTCAGGAAAAGATCGTAGGCATCGAGGTTGCTGGTTGCAGCCTCCACTGTAATTACTGCGTCTTCGGTTTCGATTCCCAGGGTGTCTCTGAGCGCATCGACAATGCTGTTCGCGATCTCGCTCTGGATCGCAAAAATGTCGTCGAGCTCACGATCGAAAGTGTCGGACCACAAATGCCGGTCATTACTCGCATCGATCAACTGTGCGGTGATCCGCACCCGGTTACCCGCTTTGCGTACGCTCCCTTCAAGCACGTGACTAACCTGCAGTTCTTTGGCTATTTTCGTGAGGTTCAGGTTCTCTCCCTTGTAAGCAAAGGACGATGTTCGCGACGCAACCTTGAGACCATCAACACCGACCAGCAGGTTCAGCAACTCTTCGGAAATTCCATCGGAGAAATATTCCTGGTCACCGTCTGGCGACATATCCGCAAACGGAAGCACGGCGATGGAATTTTGCTCGGCGACGACGGTTGCTGCATCCAGTTTGGCTTCGCTCGCAGCGTCGTTTACGTGGCGCTGCAATAGCGCTCTATCGATCAATACGAACGCGATATGGATAAACTGACGAAAAATTTGGTGCTTGCTGAGGCCGCACAGGGGAAAGCTGATAAAAAGATAGCCGAATTGGAGCAGGCAGCTCGAGATAAAGCCGAATTAGATGCTTCGATAAAAGTGGCGATGGAGTCGAAGTCGAAGTCAATCTTGCCCGTGCAGGCACTGATCGATACCGCGACTGCCTATTGGCAATTTTTGATTCCAATAGGCGTGTTATTGTTGTTGCTCGGATCTCTGATAGCCAAATTGATGATAGATGCGCGTATTAAAAGGCGTTTTCATGGCCTCAAGCTCTGGTAGGCGATAACGGTTGTCAGCGATCTGTCACTAATACATTTCAACATTGATCATGAGTTACCGGGACCTGCGGGAGTTTATCGAGCAACTGGAAAAAGACGGCGACTTAAAGCGCATCAGTCAACGCATCGATCCCAATCTGGAAATCACTGAAATTGCACAGCGGACACTGCGGCAAAAAGGTCCGGCTCTATTATTCGAACAGGCCGGCAATAGTAAAATCCCTCTGCTGGCCAATTTATTTGGTACCGAAGCGCGGGTAGCTCGCGCGATGGGCGCTGGTCAGCTCAAATCCCTGCGCGAGGTTGGCAAGCTATTAGCTTTTCTCAAGGAGCCCGAACCCCCGAAAGGTTTTATCGATGCAATAAAAACGCTGCCGATCTACAAGAAAATACTAGATATGTCGCCGCGCCAGGTCAAAAATCCAAAATGTCAGCAACTTAAAATTACCGGTGATGAAGTAGACCTGTCGATCTTGCCAATACAGACTTGTTGGCCCGATGACGTCGGCCCTTTGATTACCTGGGGTCTTGTCACCACACGGGGACCGGTTAAAAAACGTCAAAACCTGGGTATTTACCGCCAACAGGTAATCGCCAGAAATAAAGTCATCATGCGCTGGTTACCGCATCGAGGTGGGGCGCTAGATTATCGCGAATGGCGCGAACAGATGGGCGACCAGCCATTCCCGGTTTCAGTCGTGCTGGGTTGTGATCCAGCCACGATTCTCGCCGCGGTAACACCGATACCCGACAGCTTGTCTGAATACGCTTTTGCCGGTCTGTTGCGCGGTAGCAAAACAGAAGTTGCCGATGCCCTGCTATCCGATCTGCAAATTCCGGCGCGCGCTGAAATCGTCCTGGAAGGGTTTATTTATGCCAATGAAAATGCGGAAGAGGGTCCTTTTGGCGACCATACCGGGTACTACAATGAGTCTGAGCAGTTTCCGGTTTTTACCATCGAAGCGATTACGATGCGTAAAGACCCGATTTATCACAGTACCTACACGGGTCGTCCGCCCGATGAACCAGCAATATTGGGTCTTGCACTCAACGAAGTGTTCATTCCAATACTCCAAAAGCAGTTCCCGGAGATCGTTGATTTTTATTTACCCGCCGAAGGTTGCTCCTATCGGGTAGCCGTCGTTAGTATGAAAAAGCAATACCCGGGCCACGCGAAACGCGTGATGATGGGCATCTGGTCATTTTTACGCCAGTTTATGTACACCAAGTTTATCATAGTGGTCGATGAGGATATCGACGTGCGTGACTGGGAAGATGTCATCTGGGCCATTTCTACGCGTATGGACCCGGCACGAGACCTGACTATCATCGAAAATAGCCCAATCGACTATCTCGATTTTGCATCGCCGGTTTCCGGGTTAGGCTCCAAGGTTGGGTTCGACGCAACCAATAAATGGCCTGGCGAGACGACGCGCGAATGGGGCAGACCGATATCGATGGATGCAGCCACGATCAAAAAAATAGATGATATCTGGGATGAGTTGGGAATTGAGTCTAACTAGCAGCTTGTCGGATTCATCATCCGATGTTCAGGTAAATAGCAATCAGGTTTTCAATTGAAGCAGTCACACCGGCATCGCAATCGTTGATTTTTTATATCGAGAATTGGACGAAAGCAGACACTGGAATATTCTAATCGAGAGGCTGCTTAGTGCCCTAAGGCGACGCTGAGAAGGCTCTTGAAAATAAATGGGTCCCTTCGACATAAAGTTTATTTATTGTTATGGGCCTTAGCGAGAGATATACCTGCGCACTGTTATTCCGATATAGGCATTACGCTTTGGCGCAGGCTCAAAATAGCGACCGCCAAACGCATTGATCCGGATATTGTCATTATAATCCTCGTCGAACAGATTATTGACTCCGAGGAACAATGCCACTTCCCAGTCATCGTAAAAAACATTATGCCCAAGGCGTAAGTTCGAGACGGTACTAGATTCCACGCTGATTTGGTTCGCATTATCGGCATATATCTCACCCGTGTAGGTAACGTCCCATTTTGCATAAAATCCTGAATCTCCAAACCATGAAAAGTCGAG
>JACZQS010000221.1 GCA_022545625.1 Pseudomonadota bacterium | reverse complement strand
TACGTGCTTAGCGGAACCCTGATGGACGAATATGGAAGTTATACCGAGGGCACCTGGATTCGCAGTCCGCACAATAGTGAACATTGTCCCTATGTTGAGGATGAAACAATTTTCTGGATCAAGACAGGACATTTGCTGCCGTAATTCGGGTACACACCGGGAAACCTTCTGCACTGCCTTGTCACCCTAAAAGATCGCGTAATTGCGCCGGAAGATTTAGAATATCCGTAGCGATCAATTACACTATCCCTAATCAATTTTCGAGGAATTTTCTTTGGTACGAGAAGAAATTTTACGCCTGAAACAATACGCAAATGAGAAAATAATCGGCCAGGAAGGGCTCGTGGATCGATTATTAATCGCAATTCTGGCCGATGGCCATCTACTCGTCGAAGGTGCGCCCGGTCTTGCGAAAACTCGGGCGATCAAGGTTATTGGCGAGGGAATCGAAGGAGACTTCCATCGCATCCAATTTACCCCCGATCTGTTGCCGGCTGATTTAACCGGCACTGATATTTACCGACCCCAGGATGGTAGTTTCAAATTTCAGCGCGGCCCATTGTTTCACAATTTAATTCTCGCCGACGAAATCAATCGCGCGCCGGCCAAGGTGCAGTCCGCGTTGCTCGAAGCGATGGCCGAACGGCAGATCACGGTTGGCTCGGAGACCTATATTCTGCCCGAAGTGTTTCTCGTCATGGCGACTCAAAATCCGCTCGAGCAGGAAGGGACTTACCCGCTGCCGGAAGCCCAGCTGGATCGATTTTTGATGCACGTCAGGGTCGACTACCCCAATGCAGAAAACGAGCGATCGATACTGCAATTGACACGTGGAGAAGCACGCTGCAGACCGGGTGAATCGATGGCCATGGTAAATCCGGTTAGCCAGGCATCCCTGTTAGAGGCGCGCCTGGCGGTACTCGACACATTTCTGGCCGATAACCTTGAGTCGTACCTGGTCGAAATCGTCCTCGCAACGCGAGAAGCCGGACGTTATGGCGACGATATTTCGGGCTGGATTCAGTATGGTGGGAGCCCGCGCGCCAGTATGGCGCTAGACCGTTGCGCGCGGGCTTATGCCTGGCTCAATGATCGTGATTTTGTTACCCCCGAAGATATCCAGATAATCGCGCCCGATGTATTAAGGCACCGTATTATTCTCAGTTTCGAGGCCGAAGCCGAAGGCGTGACTACCGACCAATGTGTCGAGGAGTTGATTAAACGAATAGCTGTCCCTTAACGGTGACTCAGAATAAATGACAAGCATTCAGGAAACAGGTGACGATATTGCCAGGGTCAGGCAATCCACATTGATTGGATTGCATCGCGATGCCCGGAATATCCCGTTAATCGCGAGCCAGGTGAAAGCGCAAATGGCGGGTGGACATCTATCTGCATTTCGTGGTCGCGGTATGGAGTATTACGAATCCAGACCCTATCAGTCGGGAGACGATATTCGCGCAATCGACTGGCGGGTGACAGCGCGAACTGGCCGAACCCATACCAAGACCTATCGCGAAGAACGTGAGCGACCGGTACTTCTGTTAGTCGATTTGTCCAGGACGATGTTCTTCGGGACGCGGACCTGTTTTAAATCAGTGCTTGCATCCAAAATCGCGGCTTTACTGGCCTGGAGCAGCGTGCATCATGGAGATCGGGTGGGTGGGCTAATTTTTTCTGAATCGCACCATCTCGAATTACGACCCAAACGGGGAAAGGCTGCGGCCCTGCATCTGATACAGCAACTTGCGTCGCATCCCGCCTGGAGCGGGCACCAGGAAACCAGCAATGGGGTCGATGCCGGTTCCGAGGCATTGAACCGAATACGCCATGTAGCCCGACCCGGTAGCCTGGTAATACTGGTAAGCGATTTTCGATTTCTCGACTACTCCTGCCGCATTCATCTGAGCCATCTCGCGAAACACAATGACGTTGTGTTGCTATTCACGCACGATCCACTCGAACAGGCGTTACCCCCATCGGGTATTTATCGCCTCACCGACGGTGACATCGAAATCAGTCTCGACAGTGCCAATGTGACGAGCCGCGAACAATATCAACAGCGTTTTAGCGACCATTACGAGGCGCTGGTAAATCTGTGCAATCAATTGCATTTGTATTTGCTCGATGTTTCCACCAATTCAAATTTACTCGATACCCTGCAATCGGGATTCGGTTTCAAAAAATGAAACAGCTGGCGTTAAAAGATATACACCTGCCCGATGTGGGACTGTGGTGGCCTCTGGCACCCGGCTGGTGGATGTTGTTGATTCTGCTCCTTCTGGCGATTTATTATCTGCCGCGCCTGTTACGCTGGCTACGCTGGAAACCGGTCAAAACCCTGTCGCTCGGAGAATTGGCACGTATTCGTATTGGCCTAGGTGATGGTCTTGACGAAGCGAGAGCTTTAGAGGAAATATCAATTTTATTGCGGCGAACCGTTATTAGCTATCGTGGTCGGGTAATCGGCGCCAGCATCACCGGTAAAAGCTGGGTGGATCAGCTCAGGCAACTCGCGGGTGATGAATGCTTTACTGCCGATCAAAACGAATGGCTTCGCATTGGTCAGTATCAACCATCGACCCGGTGCGATTTGCCGGCGATGCTGCATAGTTGTGAAAACTGGATCAGGGCCCTGCCCCGGAGGGTTCCCGATGTTGCAGATTGACTGGCCCTGGGTACTACTGTTATTGCCCCTGCCGCTGGCGGTTTATTATGGATTGCCGGTGCAGGAAGCTGGCAGGGAAGCTGCCCTGCGCGTCCCGTTCATCGATGATTTTAGATATTCTCAGCAACCAGGACAGCGTCGATTGACGCTTAGATTGCTGACCTTGTTGAGCCTGCTGGCCTGGTGTCTTGTGGTATTAGCTGCGAGCAGGCCGCAATGGCTGGGGGATATTATCAGTATCAATATCAGTGGTCGTGACCTGATGATCGCGGTTGATTTGTCAGACAGTATGCGCGCCAAAGATTTCGAAATAAATGGCGTACCGGTGAATCGCCTCAATGCGACCAAATCGGTGGCCACTGCATTCATCGAAAATCGCCGTGGGGATCGTCTCGGTTTAATCCTGTTCGGCAGTAGGGCTTATCTACAGGCACCGCTCACCTTCGATACCAAAATCATTAATCAATTATTGTTAGAAGCTGCGATCGGTTTGGCCGGTGAGCGCACCGCGATTGGTGATGCCATTGGACTCGCGCTCAAGCGCCTCGACGTCAGGCCGCAGGGGACGCAGGTATTGATTTTGATGACCGATGGCGCCAATACCGCGGGTGAAGTTACGCCGATTAAGGCCGCGCAACTGGCGGCACAGCGTGGTCTTAAAATCTATACCATTGGCATTGGCGGAGATGATGTAGCGCAACGTTCCTGGTTTGGCTTACGCAGCCCTAATCGGGCGGCGCAGCTCGACGAAAAAACTTTACGCGAAATAGCCAGGCTGACAGGGGGACGTTACTTTCGTGCACATGATACGCAGGACCTGGCGGAAATATATGCATTGCTCGACGAACTCGAGCCGCTGGATAAAGATGAGCAATCATTTCGACCAACCAGTGCCCTGTTTTATTGGCCACTCGCGCTTGCCCTGGTACTGGCCGCAGTCGTTTCTCTGCTCCGGGTTCGCCGGTGATGTTCGAGCAATTCCACCTTTTACGCCCCTATTGGTTACTCGCCCTGGTGCCACTGGCAGCCCTGGTATGGCAAATACTGAAAAGCAAATATGCCAGCGGTAGCTGGCAGACGGTGGTCGACCCCGAGTTGTTGCCACACCTGCTGGTGGGTCAGAGTCAGACCAGGCGTCACCGGCCGATCGTGACAGTGGCAGTGGTCGGAATTATTGCAGTCATTGCCCTCGCTGGACCGGTTTGGGAGAAGGTAGCGCAACCCATTTTCAAACAGCAGGCTGCGCTGGTAATCGCGCTCGATTTATCAAGGTCGATGGATGCCAACGATATTAAACCGAGTCGCCTGACGCGGGCCCGGCACAAGATTGCCGATATTTTGTCACAGCGACCCGAAGGGCAAGCGGCCTTGATCGCCTATGCGGCGGACGCTTTTGTGGTTACCCCGTTAACCGAAGATGTCGCGACGATCAACGCGTTATTGCCCAGCCTGAGTACCGATATTATGCCGGCCCAGGGTGGACGCGCTGATCGCGCGGTTGGGCAGGCACTTGATTTGTTTGCTAATACCAGTGTGACCCATGGCGACATATTGATCGTGACGGATGGATTTTCGACCGTCGAAGTCGTTGAAATAGAACGATTAGTGCGTGAATACCCGGGCTTTCGAATTTCGGTTCTGGGTATTGGCACCGAATCAGGCGGCCCTATTTTGTTGGCTAGTGGAGGATTTTTGAAAGATAGCCAGGGCTCGATCGTCATTACCCGTATGCAAATCGAGTCGATGCGAGCACTGGCTCGAAAAGCCTCGGGAGAATTCCGCCCGATCAGTGTCGATGATGCCGATATACAGGCGTTATTGAGCCACATGCGAAATAGTCCGTTCGAGGCAGAATTTGTCGCAGCAAATCAGCGCGCGGATATCTGGCGCGAGCAGGGGCCATTATTGATATTGGCGCTA
>JACZQS010000009.1 GCA_022545625.1 Pseudomonadota bacterium | reverse complement strand
CGAAATACCAGTTCACCTGATTGAGCGACTTGAACGGACGAGTGAATTCGATTTGCTGGTGGATTCTGCTGTCCGGATGTATCGTTATATGGGTAAGCTTACCCGCGCCAACCAGCTTGCCATCCCAGCTATAAAACCCACCCTCCTGCTGACAGTCTTCGCTATAGATGACTTTCGTTTCGGGTTCGTGTAATAACCAGGGACTCCACTCGGGCCAGGTCTTAAGATCTTGAATTGCGGCAAACACTCGCTTTACCGGGGCGTTGATTTGCAGGCTGCGCCGAACCTGATAACTGCCATCGAGACTAGCCAGGTAAATCGCCGCCAATGCAATTAATCCCGCTATTATGCTAATTACGATCACCATGAATTTATTGGCTCCGATTCTGTATTTGATATTTCAGCAAAGACAAAAACAGCGCCGAAGAAATTCCGGCAGAGCTGAAAATCATGCACATGACGATAATTTGATAGCGTGCTGCAATCGTCGGTGGAGTGCCAGCCAGAATTTGCCCGGTCATCATGCCGGGGAGTGAAACCAGTCCAACCGCAAGCAGGGCATTGATGACCGGAATCATCGCCGCCTGAAACGCAATATTACGTGCCCTGGAATAGTCCTGATTATGGTCAAGTTCGCTATAAAGTCGCTCACCGGCGAGGCTCACCGCGTTCATCGAGTTTGAAAAAATCATCCCCGCGATTGGAATCATCACCTGTGGCTGGTACCAGGGATCGACATGCAATACTCCCTGGGATATGAATACCAGGATAAGACCACCCCCGCAGGCAATGGCTGAAAAGCTGTATATAAACAGTGACCTGGGATTGACTGGCAGCGCGTTAAGTCCTATCCAGCTTGCCGCTATCAGCATGAACATCAATACCAGAAGTATGATCCACTGGCTATTCGAGTCAAAAATAAAATTCAGCGCATAACCGATCAACAGGAGTTGAATCAGCATCCGTGAAATTGCCACAGATGCCGATTTTATACTTTGCGACCAGTAGCCAATGATAATCACAGTCGCCAGCACCGGGATAAAAGCGACTGCAATATCGACCAGTGTTATCTGGTACATAAGCGCGGGAAAAGATTTTTTCGATTTGCTCTAATGGTAGTCTTCCCAGTACTTCTCCGAGGAGCGATGTGGAATTTCCCGCGTTTCAGACGTATTGACGGATTTTTCCTCAAACTGGGTAACATCGATGTGCATATTTTCGCGTGCATTGGTATCCAGAAACTGGTAAATCGTATTTTTTAAAGTCAGCAGGATCGAATCGTCCATTTCGAATCCCAGCTCATCCAGCAGGTCGACAACCATTTCGAAGGAGAGGTAGTCGAGAGAATAGATCAAACGGATACTGTATTGATCGGCTGGCGTGGCGAGAAGGATGCCTTCGATACCAGCCAACTTGTCGCAGGCCGCTTCGGCCTGTTTTGACAGGTCAGCGCTTTGCCTTAAATATATGAGCCGACATCGATAATGATCAGTGTCTTCCATAGACCACAGCCTACGCTGGCATTTCCATAATTTCAACACACAGAACCGTCATTCCGGCCGTTAGACCCGGAATCTCTTAGGCGAGAATGACGGGACCTACGTGGGTACGACAGTATCTGCCCGCTCATATCCAGGGCTATTTTATTATCTGAATTTCCTCGGTAACCAGGTCGTTCATTACTCCAGCATTGTTGTAATTTTGCTCGACAAAAGTTATTTGTCCCCGACGGTCAAACTTAACGATGCTACAGGCCCGGGTTCCATAGTCGTCAGAGCGTATAAACCGACTCGACAACATACGTTCTATGTCGAGCGGTACACCGGTTTCGGGCAGCGCTTCATCTTCCGCGGTAGTATGGTCGGTGAGTATTCGCATTAAGGCATCGTTGTCGAGACCGGTTTTTACACTAGCCGCGAGTGCCAGTTTGCCCGAGGTTAGCTTGGGCCAGGCCTCATCGAACAGACCATTGCTAACGCCGTAGGTGCCGGGCATGATGCAACGTATTCCCGGATGCCGGTTCGAGTAAAAAAATAATCCCGAGCTATCGCCAACGATTAGATTGAATCCCGCATAGTCACCCGCAGTTGATTCAACGCTTTCTAAAAAGGTTTCGGCTGGGTCGTTACTGGCTAAATATTCGCGGGTTAAATTTCCACGAGATAATCTGGCCGGGCTCACATTTCCGGGCTCGCGTACATTCGTCACCGCGGCAAAGCGACCATTCCTGTTAACCCCCATCCAGGTACCCTGCGCCTCCAGATCACGTCCCGCGAAAATGTCCGGCATATCCGGCCACCATTGTGCCGCCTGGGTCGGGCGGGCGTAATACTCATCGCGATTGGCGATCACCACCAACGGGTAGTCTTCGTGTTGTTGTAGCGCAAAAAGGATCAGGCACATCAGAATATATAAGCATCAATAATCGTCTGCCGGTATCGCATCGAGTCCCGGTAGTGGCTCATGTTTAATCGCTGACTCGAAAGCAGTCAAACGTTTGTAGACCGACAGCAATTCAACAATGGTGGTCCAGGAATTAACCAGGTATTGAAATGAGTTGGAAACCTGGTTAAATGCGGTCAGAATTTGCTGCAATATGCCAAAGGTAATCGCACCCACGGCAATAGTCGGTATTAGAAGAACATAAACAAAAATATTGTCGGCCTGCAAATACAGCATACGCGCCACATTAAAATACATATAGTTGAAATATAAGCGGAAGTAGTTTCTACGCACATTTGCAAATAATTCCTTCAGCGTCGCGGGTCGGGCACGCAAAGGATCCACTTCACCTGAAGAGTCTACTTCACCTAAGACCAGCTCTTTGCGAAAAGCTGCCTCTACGCGTTGATTTTTAAATTCCAGGCCCGGCAATTTTATACCGACTATTGCTAACAAACCTGTGCCAAAAACTGACCATACCAGTGAGGCAACAAACAGGGGATGAGCAATTTCCCCGACAATAGGTAACTCTTTGACATATTGTGAAAGTGACCAGAGTACAGGTAGAAAAGCGAATAGAGTCATCACCGCGTCAACAATAGAGACGCCCAGACTCTCCATAATTCCCGCAAACCGCATGGTGTCTTCCTGTACGCGCTGGGATGCACCCTCGACATGCCGAACCTGTTCCCACTGCGAGGTATAGTAATTATTCATCGCGGTACGCCAGCGGAACACAAAGTGGCTGACGAAAAATCGGGTCACTACGAATACAAAAATAGCCAGGAATGCGATCTCCGAAAATATAATAATGAGGTCATACAGTTCACTTGAAACCGACGCGATTGTTTCGGCTGATGCGACACTAGTGGTTTTTTCTGTCGATTGCTGCAGCGAATTCGCCAATGCACTTTGCACCAGGTCAAAAAAAGGTCGGCGCCAGTTATTGATCGCAACCGATACCTGCACCGAAAAGTAGGTGGAAAATAAAATAAACACCGAGCCGAGGATTGACCACAACTGCCACGGGTGTTTTGCGACCTTGAACCAGAATGCTGCGAATAGGCCGGCGCTAACAATGTAGTATAGATAGAACAGTAAAAACGAGTCTGTAACAAAATGCCCCAAACCGATAACAGGTTCCGATGATTCAAGATTAAGGCCAAAAAACGCACCAATCTGCTCATTGAACCCATACCAGATAGAACTGCAAATGGCAGAATAAACGACGACAGAAGTGAAGAATATCCTGGGGTTCGGAAAGAAAGATTTAAACATAATTAAGAACTCTTTATTTAGGTTGTGGAGCAATCGTGTTTGTAGACATCGCGGGCTAGGATAGATTCAGTGGGGTATATATTTACAGGTAACGCCAGTATTCTAGCTTAACATCCCCGTCTAATCCTGGTTGGCAGGTAAATAAGGCCCAAGCAAAGTGCGCATCATCTCAATGTGCATGTCATCGTCGTTCAGCGCGGCAATGTAATTAAACTGCTCGCCACCTTGCTGGATAAACAAATCGTGGTACTCAATTTCTATTTCGTCGAGGGTCTCGAGGCAATCGGCTGAAAATCCCGGGCAAATGATATCGACTGCCTTGCTACCGTTTACTGCGAGGTCTCTCAATACTTCTGATGTGTAGGGCTTTAGCCAGGCCTGTTTGCCAAATCGGGACTGGAAGCATAGTGACCAGTGTGATTCCTCGAGTCCAAGTTGGTCTGCCAGCAGGTTGGCGGTTTTTTGACATTGATCGTAGTAGGGGTCGCCGCGATCGACATTGACTTGCGGCAGGCCATGAAACGACATCAGCAGATGATTCTGCTGCGTGAAATTTTTCCAATGGGCCTGAACCGAATCTGCAAGCGCCTCGATATAGGCCGGGTGCCGGTAGTAACTGTCGATAAAATGGATCGATGGTAAATGACGCGTAGCAGCCAATGTGTGGGCGAGATGGTAAAAGGTTGTCGCCGTGGTGGTTGCCGAATTCTGCGGGTATAGCGGTAACACGATGAGTCGTTCCAGGCCTGATTGGATTAACTTATCGACGACTGTTTTGAACGAAGGCTTGCCATATCGCATCGCCAGTGCTACCGGAACTGCGCTGCCCAGTTTTTGTTGTAAGGCCGATTGCTGTCGCAACGAGTAAGCCATCAAAGGCGAGCCCTCGTCGGTCCATATGCGCTGGTAAGCCTGCAGCGTTTTACCGCTGCGAATTGGCAATATGATACCATTCAGTATCAACCACCAGGGTAGCCGGGGCATCTCGACCACGCGCCGGTCAGATAGAAACTGCTTCAAAAATCGCTTTACTGCAGCCCTGTCGAGGCTATCGGGTGTCCCGAGATTGCTCAGCAAAACCGCAGTTTTCAAAGGCATCGGAGTGGGTGTAAAAAAGGGCTTAGTTTAATGCCGCGGGTTGCGCTTGTCACGGTCGGGTTGCGTGCCAGGAATTTGGTTACGAAATTTATAAAATCAATGTGTATTCTGTGATCAATAAAAAATAATCATCAAATTTGGGCGAAAAATGCCTTGACAAAAAAAGATATACACACCAGATCGTGATCGATAAGATGGTGGTGATGAACCTCGCGAGATGACTGTTCCAATTTTGTACCAAATCTATAAGTAATTGATTTTAAATGTAAAATACTAAATCGATGGAATAGTGAGCAATTTAATCGATAGTGAGGCATGATGCGGCTTGCAGCAGATTTCAGACATTCTATGCACAGACTTATCCACAGGAATTGTGGATAACTCAAATTATTCAGATTTTTTAATAAGTTAGCCCCACAACACTAGAAATATCTTTAACAGTTTGTTCTAACTGCACACTTCGGATGTTGTCAGGGTGGCCTGGAAGCTACCCAGAATTATCCAATAACCAGTCAAATCCGGTACCAGTTCTACTGTGGTAGATGGGGGGATCAAGTATGATTACATTTTCGATACAGGTTTTCGGAATTGCCAGGTAAATCGTTAAACTGTTTTGCATCGTTTGCAATCGCGATCCCGTTGTACCGGGTATTTGACTATTCAATCGAAGAGCACCAGCAGGTCCTGGTGGGTACCCGGTATCGCCTGCCATTCGGGCAGGGGTCCAGAACTGGCCTGTTGTTGGCGACCCATAATTCAGCCAGTGTGCAGCGCGATCGGATAAAAGCGGCAGATGAATGTCTTGACCAATTGCCGGTATTATCGGAGCACCTGATTGCGTTGGCGACGTGGATGTCCGACTATTATTTGCAGCCGATTGGCGAGGTCCTGTTCCAGTGCCTGCCGAGGTATTTAAGAACAGCCAGGCACGAAAAACCAGTCAGGGTAAAATACTGGCGCGCCAATACGCTCGAGCTGGAGTTGCGCGAGACGATAGAAAAGCGTTCACCTCGACAGCACCAGATACTACTGGCTATTGAGCAGTCCAGTTGTGGACTTAATGCATCGCAATTAAAAGCTGTCAATTCAAACTGGCATGGACTGGTCCGATCCCTGGAAGCTAAGAAAGCCATTCGATGGGAATGGTCGAAACCACAATCTACCACCACCACACTGGAGAATCTTCCCGAACTGAACCGGGAACAGGCGGATGCGTTTAGCCAGATGGAAAGCAACTTCGGTCGATTCTCAGTTCATTTGCTGGATGGAATAACTGGTAGTGGCAAGACCGAGGTATATTTTCGTCTGATTCAAAACCAGTTGGATCAGCACAGGCAGGTGATTTATCTGGTTCCGGAAATCGGCCTCACTTCGCAACTGGTAGAGCGCGTAAGGCATCGCTTTGGTGAACAATTTGCGATATCGCATTCGGCCCTGACCGAGCGGCAGCAATATGAGGCCTGGGAACGATTTAGGCAGGGCGAGGTAACCATCATGCTGGGTACCCGCTCCAGCCTGTTTTCGCAAAGCGCCCGCCTGGGGTTAATTATTATTGACGAAGAGCACGATGCTTCCTATAAACAGGAAGATGGCATTCGCTATCATGCGCGCGACGTGGCGATCAAACGGGCACAAATGCTCGACATCCCTATCCTGCTCGGCTCGGCCACGCCTTCACTGGAGAGTTTGAACAATTGCCAACGCGAGCATTATTACTGGTATCGCCTGTCGCAACGACCGACGCGTTATGAGCCCCCCAGGATTCAATTGATCGATACCCGCAATGTCAGAAAAGAACATGGCTGCTCGCCTTACCTGCTACAACGCATAGACCATCACCTGGGGCAAGATAACCAGGTACTGCTGTACCTGAACCGCCGCGGATTCGCCCCGGTGATAATGTGCCACGAGTGTGGTTGGCAGTCGATCTGCCGATACTGCGATGCAAGGTTAACCCTGCACCAGTCATTGAATCGTTTGCTTTGTCACCACTGTGGATTTGCCCAGCCAGTGCCCTCTGCCTGTGGCGAATGCGACAATACCGATATCAGGCATTACGGCATCGGAACTGAACAGTTAGAGCAAGGCATGAAAAAGCGTTTCCCGAATTATCCGGTATTGCGCATCGACCGCGACTCGATTACCTCTCGCGACGATTTTGCACGAAAGATGGGAGCTCTACGCCAGGGCGGACCCTGCCTGTTGATCGGCACCCAGATGATTGCCAAGGGACACGATTATCCAGCGATAACGATGAGCGCGATACTCGATGCAGACCAGGCCCTGTTCAGCGCATCCTATCGTGCCAGCGAACGTTTGGTGCAAACCGCATTTCAGGTTTCGGGACGATCAGGCAGAGGTGACCAGGCGGGCGAGGCCTACCTGCAGACAGATTTCCCGGACCATCCGTTAATGCAGGCGTTGGCAAATCAGGATTATCGAAAAATCGCCGATACCATCACCAGGGAACGCAAGATGCTGGGCTTTCCACCCTATGCGCGCGTGGTCATGTTTAGGGCCGATGCATTGAGTCTTCGGCAGGCAACTGAAAAGCTCGACGAGATCAAACACTGTTTAGCGGCCAGTACGACCCGCCACCAGGTGAAATGTATCGGTCCGATTCCGGCATTAATGACGCGCCGCATCGGTCGTTATCGCGCACAACTATGCCTGATAGGCCCCGATACTCACAAGTTGCGTAGCGTGTTACGTGAATCGATGCCAGCAATTGAGTCGATAAAAAGCACACAGAAGGTGAAATGGGTAGTCGACGTCGATGCTCTAGACCTCTAACCCGGACGCGAGTACATTCATGAAATGTCCGGGCCAGGCTACCCTTTAGTGGATAGTCAACTTGTTTTCGCTTTAGTCCCTGTCTACATACATGTAGAATCTCGGTTCGCTTTTTTCCGCAGCACGGGTTATTAATTTTTGAAGCAAACCATCCAAGATCTGATCGCGCAGGCGCTTGCCGACTTACAACAGTCAGACGTCCTGCCGACGAATCTCCAGACCGATATCCAGGTGACCTCCAGCAAGGATCGCAGCCAGGGTGATTTTGCCAGCAATATAGCGATGATGCTGGCAAAGGCAGCAGGAAAACCACCGCGTGAACTGGCCGATCTGATAGTGGCGCAACTGGGTACGCACGAAGCCATCGAAAAAGTTGAAGTGGCGGGGCCGGGATTCATTAATTTCTTCGTTGCAAGCGTTGCCAACCACTCGGTAATTAATGACGTATTGCAGCAGGGCGAAACATTCGGTGCCAGCGATTACGGCAACGGCGAGAAAATACAGGTTGAATTTGTGTCCGCCAATCCCACTGGGCCGTTGCATGTCGGCCATGGTCGTGGAGCTGCCTCGGGTGCGACGCTGGCGAATATTTTGCGCTGTGTCGGCTACGAAGTGCAAACCGAATACTATGTCAACGATGCCGGGCGTCAAATGGATATACTTGGCACATCGACCTGGTTGCGCTATCTGGAACTCTGCGGTGTCGAAATTGAATTCCCCAGCAATGGTTACCAGGGTGATTATATCTGGGATATTGCCGCGACTGTGCATCGTCAGCACGGCGATCGGTTCCAGGTTAGCCAGCAGCAACTGATGAAAAACGTCCGCGCCGACGCACCCGCGGGCGACAAGGAAAAACACATCGACGACCTGATCGTAAACGCCCGATCATTACTCGGTGAAGATGGCTATCGTATTATCTTCGACCAGGCCCTGGAAACCCTGGTCGATGTAATTCGTAATGATCTACACGCCTTTGGTGTAGATTTTGACGATTGGTTTTCAGAGCGTTCACTGTCCGAAAACGGCCATATTGAAAGCGCTATTCAACGCCTGACCGAGAATGGCCATACCTACAATAAGGATGGCGCCATCTGGTTTCGCTCCACTGATTTCGGTGATGAAAAGGATCGCGTGGTCAAACGTGAGAACGGACAAACCACTTATTTCGCCTCTGATATCGCTTACCATATGAATAAATTTGACCGCGGTTTTGACCGCGTGATCAATATCTGGGGCGCGGATCATCATGGTTATATTACACGGGTCAAAGCATCGTTAACCGCTTTAGGCTACGATGCCGAGCGGCTTGAAATACTACTGGTACAGTTCGCCAATTTATTTGAAAATGGTGAGAAGGTTTCAATGTCGACACGCTCCGGTGAATTTGTCACCTTGAAACAGTTGCGTGAAGACGTCGGACTGGATGCGGCGCGGTTCTTTTACGTGATGCGCAAGCCCGACCAGCACATGAATTTTGACCTCGACCTGGCGCGTGATGAATCGGCCGATAACCCGGTATACTACCTGCAATATGCCCATGCGCGCATTTGCAGCGTCAAACGCCAATGCGAAGATAGAGGATTGAAACTGTCACTGGGAAAAGCTAATTTGAACCGGCTCGACAATAGCCACGAGCAGCACATAATCAAACAGATCGGTCTCTATCCGGAGCGGGTGCTTAGAGCAGCAATGCGCCGCGAACCACATATCGTGGTGAAATACCTACGCGACCTCGCTAACCAGTTTCACTCCTGGTATAACGCCCATCAATTCATTGTTGACGATGTCGAATTGCGTGACGCCCGCGTGGCGCTGGCGAGTGCGGTGGGACAGGTGATGAGTAATGGACTCGGGTTACTGGGTGTATCAGCGCCCGCCAAAATGTAATGGCACAGAAAAAATCGGGTTTTTCGTGGGCCTGGGTGTTCCTGTTTTTAATACTGGGACTGTTTGTCTCTTTGATTATTTTTCTCGATCAAAAGATCGTAGAAAACATTGCGCCTGTGGAGACAACCGAAACCAGCCAACCTGTAGACGACAAGCCCAGGATCGATTTCTATTCGATTCTGCCAGACCGTGTCGTTGACATTCCGATTTCCGAGAAAGATCAGCAGGCAATTGAAAATCCGTCGATCAACAAGACCGCGGGCGAGGCCACAATCTTGCAGGTTGGTTCTTTTCAGAGTGTCACCGAGGCCGATAGCATGAAGGCACAGCTGGCCTTGCTCGGTCTCGAGGCTAAAATTGAGTCAGCCGAGGTGAACAGCAGTATCTGGCACCGGGTAGTATTGGGGCCGTATCGTAACAATGGTAAATTGTCACGCACCAAAAATCTGTTGATCGAAAACAGGATTAAATTCATCCAGCGTGTTAACCGACCCTAGCTTGAAAGCTGCTGTACGAAAGGCTGTTAAACTAATCCAGAACTAAAACCTGTAGCAAATAAACTAACCGTACATATCTCGCAAAATCCACCCCGGAATAGCGGCTTTCGCGCGCTTCAAAGCAATCTCGTGACGACGATAATCAGCACAAAAATGCTCAACCAGTTGCCAGAATTGTCGCGTGTGATTCATATGGCGCGTATGGCACAGTTCATGAATCACCAGGTATTCAACACTATCGCGCGAGACAAACAGTAGCTGGTCGTTGAGACTGATCGTACCCCGGGAAGAACAACTACCCCAGCGGGTTTTCTGGCTGCGGATACTGATTTTCCGGTATTCGAGACCCGTTTCTCGCGAGACTCTTTCGAGCACCGGTGGCAATATTTCCCAGGCCTGCCGCCTGATCCATTTCCGAAGTTGCTTAACAGCCAGCTGGTAATCGGTGTCGCCAATCAGCAACCGGTTTGACAGGCTATCTTCTTGCTGGTGCCGGGTGCCATACACCACTTCGGTACGGTAACCGTTAATGGCCAAATGAATTTCATCGGGTAAAACGGCGGGCTGAACGCGATCCTGCTGTTTCTGCAATTGCCGCAGGATCCATTCGCTGTGCTGGTCCAGCAACCCCGGCACCGCTTTTTTTGGGAAGCGCAGTGGGATTACCACCTCGAGACCGCCGTAGGGTTTTATTTTCAGCTTAGCGTATTTAGCCTTGCGTGATACCCGCACCGAATAATCGAACGGTTTATGCAGGGGCATAAAATTTGTTTACCATGCTGTTCGCTTCTGTTACTCGAAGCCCAGATTGTACAGCACTGCTATAGCGGAGATTGATCAAAATAGATGCGGTGCTTAAGAAAAAATCTATCCATCAGGATTATTTTTTCAATAACATGATACTTGCCATTTCACGACAAAATTGATTAACTGTTCAATTAGGAAGGGTAAGTATTTAACAGGAATAGAATCACAGTCCTGGCAATGGAAAATAGCAATATTCATCTGGTGAAAGCGGCGTTTCACACGCAGTTTAAAAGCGCGATGGAAAGCTGTGGTGTATCGGCTGATTATTATTTCAAAAGGGTTAATTTGCCCACAGAGGTGAGCGACCCTGAAAGCCTGCTGCCGGTAAAACCGCTTTACCAATTAGCAAACATTGTTGCGATTGACGAACACATCCCTGATTTTGGGTCACGGGTTGCCCAACTAACACCGTGGCACAAGGTTTTATCGCTGGGACCGTTAATTCAGGCCAGTGCAGATCTAGAACACTTGCTTGAAAAATTTTGCGAGATCGCAACTAGTCAAAGCTCTTCTGTTTTATTCACGCTTAAGGATGAGGGTTCAAGTTTCAGCTTCTGTTATACCAACAGCCTTTTTTTTAAAGGCGATATTCAAATGGAATTATATAGAATTACCAGCATGGTCCAGCTGGTGCAATTGGCTACCGGTATCCAATGGCGACCTGAAACGGTTCGACTGGAAATGCCCAGGATCGAAATTGCCGATGCCTGCCCGTTGTTAACAAAAAGTGACATCGCATTTTCACAACCAGACTCGGCAATTACTATACAACGCAATTTACTTGAGTTGCCGGTTCATCTGGATATTCCCGCGAGCTTAACAACAGACAAAAACATCCAGGCCGATTTGTATATTAAATTTGACGATGCGATAGACCAGATAATAAAAACCTATTCAATTACGAAAAATACCAGTATCGAGGAAATCGCCAGGGTTGCAGATACTTCAGTTCGGACCTTGCAACGACGACTAAAAGACAAGGGTCTAAAGTTTAACGACCTGCTGAATCGGGCGAAGTTTATTCATGCAAAACAACAATTACGAGATACGCAATTGTCTATCAAAGCGATTTCAGAATCCCTGGGGTATTCAGACCCCGCTCATTTCAGCCGTGCTTTTCAGCGCTGGAGCGGATTCTCACCATCAAATTTTCGCAAAGGGCTGTCCAGGATCAGCTAACCCGGATAACCGGCTATTTTTTAAACGACAAAAATTATTCAATCGAGAACTACGATGATCGAGCTCTGGGGCAGAAAAAATTCATACAATGTGCAAAAGGTGCTCTGGGCTCTCGATGAGTTAAGTATTGAATACACACACCAGGATGTCGGTAGCAAGCTGGGCGACCTGGAAACGCCGGAGTTTCTGCAACTGAACCCCCGTGCGCGAATTCCGGTGCTGGTAGACGAGGGTTCAATCATCTGGGAATCTAACACCATTGTTCGCTACCTGTCCGCCGCCTATGGTGAAAACCTGCTCTGGCCAGCTAGCCCGGTCGAGCGCAGCTATGCCGATAGATGGATGGACTGGGAACTGGCGACCTTGCAGCCTGATTTTATGGGCCTGTTCTGGGGGTTTTATCGAAAACCGGAAGCCGGGCGCGACAGTGGTCAAATCGAAAAATCAAAATCTCGCTGCGAACAACACTTTGCAATGCTGGACAATCATTTGAAGGATAACGATTACCTTGCCGGGGAGGCGTTCTCGATGGGGGATATTCCGGCCGCAACTAGTTTATACCGTTATTTTGAAATGGGTATGGCGGTTAAAAAGCCCGCGCACCTGATGGCCTGGTATCAGCGCCTGTCGGCGCGCGAGGCATTTCAGCAAACTATCATGACGCCATTCGCTGAGCTAAAAGGTCGCGAACAATACTGAGCAGATCTTCTCACAAGAGCGCAAACCATTTTGGTTAAATCTTCCGCAGCAGATCTTTCCCCGGGAACCTCTCACCGGGTCATCAAGCGCTCTTCTGCAACATTAGCTGTAACAATACATTGGCGCCAGCGCGAATATGCTCAGCCTCGGTAAATTCAGCCACGTTGTGGCTAATGCCGTCGCGACTGGGGACGAAGATCATCGCAGTCGGGCAATTGGGCGCAAACATTTGCGCGTCATGACCCGCCCCGGATGGCATTCTCCTGGTTTTATAACCGAGCGAAGTTGCTGTATCCGCGACCAGGGCAATCATCCCCGGGTCAAATTTCACCGGCTTGAATCGCGCCAGCGAACGGCTGGTAAAGCTCAGGCCCTCGTCTTCACAGATTTTCGCGACAAACTCGGCCATCCTGTGCTCGGCCTGTTGCAGTTTTGCTTCGCTGGTGTTACGCAGATCGACGGTCACCAGGGCTTCTTTGGCTATGACGTTGACCAGGCCCGGATTGAGTGTACTAACACCAACGGTAGCAACCTGATCACCACCCATTTCACCAGCGATGCGGCGGGCTTCGACCGCGATTGCTGCTGCTACATACCCGGCATCGTGTCGAAGATGCATCGGTGTGGTGCCGGCATGATTGGAGACTCCGGTGAGACGATATTCAGTCCAGGAAATACCCTGTACGCTTTCCACCGCGCCTATTTCGTATCCCTCGTTTTCGAGAACAGGACCCTGTTCAATATGTAATTCGATAAAACATTCGGCGTGAAAACTACCGGTCGGGGCCTCACCGGCATAACCCGTATTATCAAGTGCGTCGCCCAGAATCAAACCGTCGGTACCGACCACCTCAAGCATTTCCTCGACATCGAATACGCCCTGGTGAACCGCGCTTCCCATCATGTCCGGCGCAAACCGCGCACCCTCTTCGTTGGTGAAAAAACCAACTCCGATCGGTATACGGGTAGTGAGGTCAGCCTGATTGAGCGTTGCAATCACTTCGAGGCCGGCGAGAACGCCTAATGTTCCGTCGAAACGACCGCCGGTCGCAACCGTATCGATATGCGAGCCGGTCAATACCGGATCGCCAGGCTCGGTTCCCCGCCGAATAGCGATGACGTTTCCGATGCGGTCGACCGATATATCGAGACCCAGTTCCCGCATCCAGCCTACGACGCGGTCCCTGCCACGTCGGTCTTCATCGCTAAGCGCCATTCGGCAAACACCGCCCCCATCGATGGCGCCAATTTCGGCAAGCTCGTTGATGCGCTCGAGTAGCCGGTTTAGATTTATTCTAAGGCTTTGACCTTTTACGGGCGGCACCGTTTATCAGCGCGGCCCTGTCACGAAGCAATGTACTGGCGCAATGCGTCGGACTCAGCCTGGACTTCTGAAATACGGGATTTAACCAGATCACCAAGGCTGATGACTCCCACTAGTTCATCGCCGTCGAAAACTGGCAGATGGCGGAATCGCCGGTCAGTCATCATTGCCATTGCGTGTAAGACTGTGTCCTCAGGCGTGCATTTATGGAGGTCGGCAGTCATCAATTCTGATACCGGCACATCGTGCAAATCCGCACCATGCGGGCCCATGCCGCCGACAATATCACGCTCAGACAAGATGCCGATTATTTTTCCAGAGTCATCCTGTACCAGCAGCGCTCCTATTTTATTTTCGGTCAGTATTGTCGCTGCTTCAGCGATATTGTCGTTAGCTTTTATTTTGACTACATCGTGGCTCTTACCACGCAACAAATCGGCTAATATCATATTAACTCTCCTGTCCCGGAAACCCGGGCTGAAATTATGGCCAACACCCATAGCCGGGTGAAGCCAGGTAAATTATAAATCATAGTGGCCGGTTGTAACATACCCATCCCAGGTCTTGATCAAGCTATTCTTGTATCCGTGTAGCTGTTGGTTTCAAATTCAGGGATATTCAGTAAAAGATAGAACTTAGCCATTTATTCGTCCGACCAGGCGTGATTGTCTGTTAGCATCGAGGCGGGCACATCAACCGGGGGTCAAGATGTCACAGGATAATCATATTGTTTATCCGGATGCCGAGGAGAACCTGTCTTCGGTATTTATCGGTGAACGGCTCGCGCGACTCGAAAATCTCGGGAAATTTAGCGTCTACTATGGCGAGCGCCCCTCGACCGCAGCGTGCATCGAGCGCATCGGCAACGCGAATGCTGTTCTATCAGGCTGGGGTTTCAATAATGAGGTGCTGGGGGCGTTAAACAGTGTTGAAATCGTTTCATTTGTCGGACTTGGCGTATCCACATTTATCGACCTCAAAAAGGCGGCCCAACAGGGCATTACGGTAACCCATACCTTGTCCGCAGCCGAGACAATCGCCGAGCATACGATGGCCCTGATGTTAGCCGCGGCTCGCCATATTGCGCGGCTCGACCGTGATACCCGGGCAGGGCGTTGGAACGCCGGGCTACAGGGATTCGACCTCAGGGGAAAAACTCTCGGCCTGGTTGGATTTGGTCCTGTCGCGCAGGCAATCCTGCCACTAGCCAAAGCATTTGGCATGCGTGTAATAGCCTGGACTAAAAATCCGGATACCGAACGCGCCGAGCGCTACAGCATCAAGTTCCAACAACTGGACGACCTTCTGGCCGAGAGTGATCTGCTCTCATTTCACCTGCCGCTCACTCCGGATACCGAGGGTATGATCACTGCGAAACGACTGGGCAAAACCAAGCCGGGCGTCGTCATCGTCAATACTGCCCGTGCGCAAATTCTCGATGAAGCTGCATTGGTTGAGCTACTCGCTTCGGGGCATGTTGCGGCGGCAGGTATCGATGTATTCAACGAAGAACCCCTTGCTCGGGGCCATCCCTTTACAAGGCTCGAGAACGTTGTACTGACACCGCACGTGGCCTACAACACGCCAGAAGCCAGTGCCGCGATTATTGATATGGCGATCGATAACCTTGAAGCTTTTTTCAGTGGGAATCCTGCCAATGTGGCGTCGTATTCGTAATCGCCTCTAATTGGGTTTATGATTCGGGCCCAATACGAATTCAAGCCATGCGCTGACAATAAACTGGGCGAATCGAATTCGTCGAACCTGGAGAGCTAAAATGAGTAAACCAACCTTGTACGGCCCTGCTTACAGCACATACACACGCAGCGTACGCCTGGCTTTGGAAGAAAAAGGCGTGGATTATGATCTCGTCGAGGTGGATTTTTTACAGGGACCGATGCCGCCAGAGCAGGTCGAGCGTCACCCTTTCGCCAAAGTTCCGGCATTTGCACACGATGGCTTCGAGCTATACGAAACCACCGCGATCATGCGTTATATCGACGAGGAATTCGACGGGCCATCGCTGCAACCAGAAACTGCGAAGCAGCGTGCCCGAATGAACCAGATCATCAGTATTATAGATTGTTATACCTACACCTGTACCGTGGGCCAGCTGGTCATACAGCGAATTGTGATGCCGATGCTCGGTGAGCAGAGCGATGAGGCAGCGATAGCCGAAGCGATGCCGGAGATAGAAAAATGCATGAACACCATTGCCGGACTAAGCGCTGGTGAAAAATTTCTCGTCGGCGATCGAGTGTCACTGGCTGATATTCACCTGGCGCCAATTTTTGATTATTTTCAAAGCACGCCCGATAGCGATCCTATCCTGCAAAAAATTCCGGGATTAAGCAGCTGGTGGTCTGCAATGAGCGAGCGCGAGAGTATACAGAAAACCCCATTTTCTTCCGGCTGAGCACGGGGCTCGAAGGATTATTTCTGCCCCTTAAGCCGCCCGACTTTGCCAGATATAGCAATTGTTGGTTTCGAGTGCGGCGAGGTAGAGATCTTCGAATTCGGCAACCACCGAATTCTTTACCGCCGGTAGTGCCAGCAGGCGTTTAGACCAGGCGTCGAGCTTCGGCATCGTCGCGGCATCGATTACCGAGAATCGATAGTTATCGACAGCGTCGTGTGCGAACCAGGGCGCGAAGGCGGTATCGGCCAGGGAAAAATCCTCGCCATTAAACCAGGGGCCATCGCCTAAGCGGTTCTCGACTCGTCGTAGTTGAGAC
>JACZQS010000220.1 GCA_022545625.1 Pseudomonadota bacterium | reverse complement strand
ACCTTATCCTGCGCTTCGGCCGACCACATGGTGTGTAGCTCGCCTACGGTCATGCATTGGACAAAGTCGTTGTCCAAGTGGACCACAACCGTGAGACCATCGATGGCCACGGGAATCTCGATGGCTCGGTAGATGACGCCGGAGTAGAAAGCGACGTTTGGGAAGAGTTTTCTTTCAACAAAGTAGTGATCGTTCAGAGCGACATACTCTAGTTCCTTAGCAACGTCGAACAGCGGATCCTTGATTTCCAGCTTTTCCAGCAGCCTGTCGCACATCGACTTGATGATCGTCGCCCGAGGATCGTAGTTCTTGTAGATGCGGTGCCCAAATCCCATCAAACGGTAGTTGTCGTCCTTGTCTTTGGCGCGTTTAACATATTTCGAAATTTCGGCAGGATCTCTAATTTCGTCGAGCATACGGATTACAGCTTCGTTGGCGCCGCCGTGAGCGGGTCCCCATAACGATGCGATTCCGGCGGCAATACAGGCATAGGGATTGGCGCCCGAACTGCTCGAAAGCCTCACGGTCGATGTGCTTGCATTTTGCTCGTGATCGGCGTGCAGGATGAATACTAACTCCATTGCGTGAATAGCCACCTTGCTAACCGGGCTGTCTCCGGTCGGATAGCTGAACATCATGTTGAGAAAATTCTCGATATAACCGAGATTGTTCTGCGGGTAGATGGGTGGCAAACCGTTGGCGTGTCGATAACTTAAAGCTGCAATGGTGGGCATTTTCGCCAGCAGGCGATGCGCAGACAGGTTGCGATGTTCCGGGTTGGTGATATCGAGTGAGTCGTGGTAAAACGCAGACAGGGCACCGACCACGCCTACCATCATTGCCATCGGGTGGGCGTCGTTATGAAAACCATTGATAAACTGCATCAGGCCCTCGTGCACGAGGGTATGGTTGGTGATCGAATTGGTGAATTCCCTGTATTCGGTTTCGGTCGGCAACTCTCCATACATCAGCAAGTGACTCACTTCCATATAGTTACTGTGCTCGGCGAGTTGTTCGATCGGATATCCTCGATATCGTAGAATGCCAGCATCGCCATCGATATAAGTGATATCGCTTTTACAGCTTGCGGTTGCCTGAAACCCGGGGTCGTAGGTAAACAGGCCCAGTTTAGTCGCGAGTTGGCGTATATCGATGGTTGAATTGCCAATCACTGGATCGATGATATCAAAGTCAGCCTGTTGACCATTGCGGTTGTCGGTTATCGTAACAGTATTATTGGCCATGGCGACTCCATTATTATTCGACTGGCTGGAGGGCTTCATTATAAAGCAACCACTGAATAAACTCCCATCAATTCTCAGCGGCCAGGTACCGAAACAGGAATCACACAGCCGGGGGCACACCCGGGAATCCGGCAATTTTAATGCATTAACCGGCTGATAAAGTCATAATACCGGTCATGAGTAATGAGGAATACTACGAGACGCTTGATCCCGAAGACTGGGATGAAATGCGCGGGCTTGCACACCAGATGGTCGATGATGCGGTCGAATATTTGAAAACCGTGGGTGATAGACCGGTCTGGCAAGCGGTACCGGAAGCGGTAAAAGAAACCTTCAAGTCCGGTTTGCCGGAACAACCGGGCGATGCAACCGCGGTATACGAGGAATTTTTAACCAATATTTTCCCCTATCCATTGGGTAATATTCATCCACGATTCTGGGCCTGGTATATGGGTAATGGCACCATCATGGGTGCGCTTGCCGAATTCATGGCTGCGACGATGAATCCGAACATAGGTGGCGGTAACCATGTTGCCGGCCTGGTCGAGGCACAGGTACTCAACTGGATGAAAGAAGTGGTAGGCTTACCCACCGACGCGAGTGGCCTGTTGGTTAGTGGCGGTTCGATGGCTAACCTGGTGGGTCTGACGATAGCGAGAAATACCCTGGCCGGGGGTGATTTACGCAAGAACGGCGTGCAGTCTCTCGACAGGAAACTAACTGTATACGCATCTACCGAGGTGCATAGCTGCAATCAAAAGGCTGTTGAACTACTCGGACTGGGCAGTGATAGCCTACGTAAAATTGAAATCAACGATGATTACACGATCAACCTGCAGAAGCTAGAGAGCAAGATCGTCGAGGATATACAATCCGGATATCAGCCCATCTGCATTATAGCAACCCCGGGAACCGTCAACACGGGTGCAATCGATGACCTGAATGCGATTGCAGATCTCTGCTTGAAATTCAATACCTGGTTTCATGTCGATGGGGCAATTGGCGCTATAGCCATGCTGTCTGACACGGTCAGGCCGCTGCTGACCGGAATCGAGCGGGCCGATTCGATTGCACTGGACTTGCACAAGTGGATGCATGTGCCTTTTGAGGCCGGCTGCGTATTAGTCCGTGACGAAAAAGCACACCGCGATAGCTTTAGTCTGACCCCAGAATATCTGGAGAAAACCGAGGGAGGACTGGCATCGGGGCCGGTCTGGTTTTCCGAATACGGTGTCCAGCTCAGTCGATCGTTTCGGGCATTAAAAATCTGGATGATGATGAAAGAGCACGGAAGCAAAAAACTGGGTCGCATGATTTCCAGGAACGTCGACCAGGCTCAGTATCTGGGCAGGTTGATCGAAAAATCCGCGCATCTGGAATTAATCGCCCCTATCGGCCTTGATATTGTTTGTTATCGTTACAATCCGGGCGAAACCGATTTACCAACACTGAATCATCTCAATCGCAGTATTTTGATTGAACTACAGGAACAGGGGATAGCCGCACCTTCTTACACGACCTTGAATGACCGGTACTGCATTCGTGTTGCAATCGCCAATCATCGAAGTCGATATGAAGATTTTGATTTGCTAATCGAGCAGACGATTCGCATAGGGCAGTCAATTTCTGCTTAGATTGATGAAATCTAATACAATCATGGTTAAATCAATTAGGGAAAGATTATGAATCAACCAGCACCTACCTATTTATTTGAGGCCAACCAGAAACCATCACTTGACCTGGTTGATGTACCGCTGATCGAGGCGACTGCAGAATCGGTAAAGGACTACGGTTACCTGGTCGACGATCCCGATACCTGCGAAATCGAAATCGTTACCTGGCCCGCGCAGGGCTGGCGACCCATCGACCAGGAAACCGGTAACCAGGGTGGCACTGTCGAGGGTATATTCCGTGGAGAATGGCGAGGGGATGTGCTGATGGGATCCAATGACGCGGTTGGCGGACACTATGTCCTGGGCTGGTCGACCGATCCGCAAAATGCTTCTAAGGAAACCCGGACAGTAGCGCGTGACCAGGTTTTATTATGGCACTTCAATTATCATCCAGATGGCGGTCAATTATTTTTCCCGCTCGAGAAGAAACCCTTTGTGGTGCCGGTGGCTTTGGCCGGTGACGATTTATCGACCGACAGGATAATTGCATTTTGGTGCGATGGCAGCCAGGGCCTTTATATACATCCGGGAATCTGGCACGAGGGCATCTTTCCGGTCGAGGACGAGCAAACATTTCTCGACCGGCAGGGCAGGGTCCATGCTCGTATCAGTTGCGATATAGGCGAGGAATTTGGTGTTTACCTGTCGGTACCGTTGAAGCGACCAAACTCCTGACTGTCCAGTCAACCATTATAACAATGGCTGAACTATCGAAAATTCGAATCAATCGTGAGCGCCTCTGGGAAAGCCTGATGTCGATGGCCGCAATAGGGCCGGGTGCCGAAGGTGGTTCGTGTCGGCTGGCCTTGACCGATGAAGACCGCGACGGACGTAATCTTTTTGTTAAATGGTGCCGCGAAGCCGGTTGCAGCATTAGCCTGGACGATATGGGCAATATATTTGCCCATCGTACAGGCCGAAATTCTGACCTGGCGCCAATAGTCGCTGGCAGTCACCTCGATACGCAACCCCACGGTGGAAAGTTTGACGGTGTTTACGGGGTTTTGGCTGCATTAGAGGTCATCAGAACCATGAACGATTTTAAGGTCCAGACCGAAGCGCCAACCGAGGTTGTCGTCTGGACCAACGAGGAGGGGTCCCGTTTCGCCCCGGCGATGATCGCTTCCGGCGTTTATGCCGGTCTATTCGACAAGGAATACGCCTGGTCTAGAACCGACAGCAAGGGTATTAGCCTGGTCGATGAGCTAAAGCGAATCGAATATTTTGGTGACCAGCCCTGCGGGGCCCATACCATCGGCGCATTACTGGAAGCTCATATTGAACAGGGACCAATACTCGAAAATAATAATAACCAGATTGGCGTGGTAATAGGCGCGCAGGGTCAACGATGGTTCGACGTCACGGTCAAAGGACAGGACTCGCACGCGGGGTCGACGCCGATGCCCGGACGCCGCGATGCACTGGTAGCCAGTGCTGAAATAATCACTATGCTACACCAGCTCGCGCATGACCACGCACCAGATGGCGTGGCTACCGTTGGTGAAATGACGATAAAACCTAATTCCAGGAATACGATTCCAGGGGAAGTGTTTTTTACCGTCGATATGCGTAATCCCGATGACAGCCTGCTCAAAATAATGGCGGATACATTTCGACAGAAAAGTGAAGCCTGCACGGCACGCCATCAGGTAGCACTGGATATCAATGAAATCTGGCACA
>JACZQS010000219.1 GCA_022545625.1 Pseudomonadota bacterium | reverse complement strand
TACCGGAAACGACCTACCACCGGATACAGTCTACGAATGGTTTGTTTGGGTTGAAAGTAATCGATGGTGCCCAGGATCAGCAGTGGCAACACAATCACGAAGAGCCAATTGATGGGGTTCCAAATCAGCCCCAATCCCAATATCAGAATCGGTACGAGTATTGCCAGCACGACAAAAATCTGCCGTACGGTCAGATTAATCACTGGTGTACTTCCGCTATCATTGTTTCCAGATCGCTCAGTACTTCCTGTGTATGTGTGTCCGGATCGACGTCTTCGTAGTGCTTGACGATCACACCCTCGGGATTGACCAGGAAGGACTGCCTGCTGGCAATTTTGATCAACTTGTAGTCTCGCAGTACGCCATAGGCATCAGCCACGGCGCCACCTTCGTCGGCGAGGATGACGAACGGCAGTTTGTACTTGTCAGAAAATTCCTTGTGTGACTCCACGTCATCCAGGCTGATGCCTACGACTGCTGCGCCTATGGCCTTGAAGGCAAAGATGTTGTCCCGGAAATTACAGGCTTCTGTCGTGCAGCCAGGCGTCTGATCCTTCGGGTAGAAGTAAACCGCCAACCAGCTTTCCCGGTAGTCCTGGAGGTCATGCCATTCTCCGTTCTGGTCCTGCAGCCTGAAACCGGGCGCCGGCTCGCCAACCGCCGGTGTCTCGCCGGCGATCGCTGGAACGCTGATGAAGGTAATTAGAATCAATGCAAAAAGTGTTTTCATTTCGCGAGGTGACGACTCCGGCACCCATAAGAAGGAATTGAGTTTATGGCAAAAAGCCGGTTTTTCCCCGCAAGGGGACTGGTACAAATCGGTGGGCCAGGGGATGGGCAAGGTAATCCAGATCGCCAACGAGTTGGGTGCCTATACGATGACTGACCGTGGTACCTGGCTGGCATACCAGTCAAAGTCTAATCTTGCTCTGTTATATCATGGGGATCCCCCCCTGTTTAACCCATACGGGATCATTGCGGTGAACCCGATGCGACACGCCCATGCCAATTATAGGGGCGCCGAGAGTTTGATCAGCTGGATCACTTCAACCAATGGGCAACACCTGATTGGTGAATTTACGGTCAAAGGTGAGCAGCTGTTTATCCCCAATGCTAGCCCACCAGGGCAATAGTCGCTGTGGACGTTCTAATTGCCAGCACACTCGAGGCTTTCAGCTTATTGTTTAGTGGCAATGCTGAAATCTGGGAAATTATAGGCATTTCATTCAGGGTTTCCTCGCTTGCGATCCTGCTGGCGATCCCGCCCGCGTTGATCATTGCCTTTGTACTGGCTTATGGCAATTTTTTTGGCCGCCGCTTTCTCATTTCTTTATTCAGTACCTTTTTATCAATCCCCGCCGTAGTCATAGGATTGACACTTTTTATCGTATTGTCCCGCCAGGGGCCGATGGGCAACCTCGGTTTACTGTTTACCCAGACGGCGATGATGATGGGCCAGTTCCTCCTTTGCCTGCCAATCCTGATAGCAATGGCACACACCTCGTTCCAGGCGGCAGACCGCCGTGCCTGGGAAACCGCGCGCACCCTCGGCGCCAATCGATTTTATGCCTTTGTCACAGTATTGTATGAAATTCGGTTCGGCCTGATGGCAGCGATGCTCGCCGCCTACGGCCGCGTCATTTCCGAAGTCGGTGCGTCAATGATGCTTGGCGGCAATATTGCCCACTACACGCGTAACATCCCGACCGCCATCGCGCTTGAAACCAGCAAGGGTAATTTCGCCGAAGGCATTGCACTCGGTGTCGTACTGATTTTTCTCGCGTTTGTATTAAACGCGTTGTTGCACCATGTTCAGGGTAAAGGCAGTATCCATCCATGATTGACAAATTTCGGTTCGACTATCGCGGTATCTGCAAACAGTACCGGCACAAGCCGGTACTCATCGACGTGTCGCTCACCATCAGCAATAGTGACTGCTTCATCATTACCGGTGAGAACGGATCTGGAAAAACAACGCTTTTGAGAATTCTGGCCGGGATCGAGAAACCGGACGCTGGCAGCATTTCTATAAATCAGGCCGAGTCGAAGTCGTGGCGCAGCCATCGCTCCCGGTTGTCCAGGTCGGTGATGTACCTGCATCAGCAACCCTATATGCTAACCGGTAGCGTGGGACGTAATCTCGAGTATACCGCCCGGCTCAATCACGCAATTATCGACAAGCCCGCCGCGGTAAACCAGATCATGCGCTGGGCTGGACTTGAGCATCTCGTTACGCAGAACGCAGTTAGCCTGTCGGGTGGCCAGCAACAGCGCGTAGCGCTCGCCCGGGCGCGACTTCGCAGTCCCCAGCTACTATTACTCGATGAGCCAACTGCCAATCTCGATACCGATGGTCGGGGCAGGACTTTATCGATGTTGCAGGCGTTTCAGGATAGCGGCACAGCGATCATGATTTCGACCCATGATCCGAGTATTTTTACCGGATTACAGAGCCAGGCATTGCACCTCGATAATCAGATACTGTCTGACAAGTCCTCTCTGTCCTCAAATGTATCTGATATTTCCAGCTACCAAAAATCACGCGGCAAATGAGTATTGATTCCAGTGACGTCACTGCCGTTATACTGGCAGGTGGACAGGGTCGACGCATGGGTGGGCAGGACAAGGGATTACTAGATTTCGGCGGTCGATTAATGATAGAAATAATAATTGAAGCCCTGGAAAATCAACGGATCGACATAGTGATCAACGCCAACCGTAACCAGTCGACATACCAGTCGTATGGATACCCGGTAATCAGCGACGACCTCAAGGACTTCCAGGGTCCCCTGGCCGGTTTTGCAAGTGCGATGGCAGCCGTAAAAACGAAGTTTATTTTAACCCTACCCTGCGACAGTCCCATGCTCGCCGATAATTTTGTCGAACGCTTCATCGAATCGCATAACCGTGAACAGGCGCCGGTATGCGTAGCCCACGATGGCGAGCGGTTGCAACCGGTTTATGCGCTCATCGATACCGGATTACTGGATGACCTGAAACGATTCCTGCAAATTGGCGAACGTAAGATAGATCGCTGGTATGCACAATACAGTTACGCAAGTGTGGATTTTTCTACTGCAACATCGATGTTCGAAAATATTAATACACCCGAAGACCAACAACGTTTGCTGGGCCAATAATAATGCTCAGTACAAAATTACCGGTGATCGGTTTTAGTGCCTACAGCGGCACCGGCAAAACTACCCTGATCAAACAGGTGATCCCGCTACTTAAGTCGAGGGGACTTAAAATAGCGGTCATCAAGCACGCCCATCACCACTTCGATCTAGATCAACCCGGCAAGGACAGCTACGAGCTGCGCAAGGCCGGAGCCGCCCATACGATTATATGCACTACCACGCGCATGGCAGCGATCAGCGAATTCGCAAACCCGGACGAGGAACCATCACTGCAGCAGATTGTCGATACGCTTGATACCGGTAAATTTGATATTCTGTTGGTAGAAGGATACAAGCACCTGGCGTTTGACAAAATTGAGTTGCACCGCACTGCGATGAAAAAACCTTATCTATATCCAGAGGACCCGAACATCATTGCACTAGCCTGCGATGCGTCATCGCCGGATGCACTCGCTATTCCCATGCTGGATCTTAATAGTCCGCAGCAAATTGCCGAGTTTATCTTTGATCGGGTTTACCTGAAATATTCGGGATAAGAATATAATTGTCATTCCGGCTGTTAGAGCCGGAATCTTACTAATATGGCAAGTTTCAAGATTCCGGGACGCCGGACCGCTGCTTTCGCAGGAATGACGCATTTTTTCTATTCACTCAACGACTAATCGCCACATACTGGACAGGCTGGATTTCTGGGTAGTGTTACCCCCTGCCACTCCATACTGGCAGCATCCAGCAACAGCAATTTACCAATTAGTGGCTCCCCCTGGCCGGTCAATATCAATAGAGTTTGCAGTGCCTGCATGGTGCCGATAACACCAACCACCGGACCCAGTACACCTTCCATTTCACAGGTTTCGGCATTTTCGTATACCTTCGTATACAGGCATTGATAGCAGGGACTCTGTATCCCGGGCTGGTAATTCATGATCTGGCCTTCGAGCCGAATTGCAGCCCCTGAAACCAGGGGTGTCGCGGTTTCTACGCAATAGCGGTTGACTTCAAAACGGGTCGGAAAATTATCGGTGCAGTCGAGTACGATATCGACGCCATCGATGGTTGATTTCAACTCATCGCCGTCAATCTGATAATAGATAGTCTCGACTTCGCATTCAGGATTGATTGCTTCGATACCCTGCTTCGCCGAGTCGACCTTGTTTTCGCCAATCGACCGATCGGTGTGGATTATTTGTCGCTGCAGGTTGGATGCCTCGACTATATCAAAATCGTTGATTACCAGTTTGCCGATGCCCGCCGCGGCCAGATACAATGCCGCCGGTGAGCCGAGGCCACCCATACCCACTATAGGGCGCTCGAATCGAGTATTTTCTGTTGCCCCTGCTCGCCGATCTGTGGCAGGCGGATTTGACGGGCGTAACGATCGAGCTGCTTTTCGTCCATCTACCCACCGCCCTTGTGAAAATATTGATGGAAGCGTTCGAAGAATTTCGCCTCTAGATCAGCAGCCGTATCCAACAGTTGAAACTGAACCTGGAGTAC
>JACZQS010000218.1 GCA_022545625.1 Pseudomonadota bacterium | reverse complement strand
ACCACGTTGTATACGCCGTTTTGGATCTGGCGTAAAACCATCGGCTTGGCGATGTTATTGCCTGCTTCAGAAAACCTGATATCTCCATAAAAAGTCTTCATATCAGTCGCCGATAGCGCATCCCGTATCTTTTCCTTGTCCAGAGAATTGGCTCTTTCGAAGGCATCCTTGAATACATAAACGGCAGCCGTTGCCTGTGCGGTCTGGTAAGGCACCTTCTTGGTTTTATACTCAGGATATGCGGCTTTGAATCCCATTTCGTATTCTGCCGCGGTGCCAAACAATGGATCCTCGTAAGCCAGGGTCTCGGACCACTGGGTTGAACACAAAAAGTCATTTGCCGCATCACCAAACTTACCGGTGACGTCAGCCGCTTCGCAGTGAGTAATCGCAATCATCGGCACCTTGATGTTTTGCTCATCAATCTGGCGTACCGCTGTCGCCGCACCCTTGGAGTGGCCGCTGACGACCAGTACATCGGGCTTCAGCAGTTTTACCTTGGTCAGGATCGCACTCATATCTGACAGGTCGCGGGGCAGTTTTTCGTCGATTACAACTTTCATGCCGAAGCGCTTGGCATCCTCCATTACGCCAGCACGAATATCGAGCGAGAAAGGATCGTTCTCAACCGCGATGGCTACTGTTACCGAAGAGGCAGACTTTCCGCTGGCTTCGGCTTTTTCTGCTGCGAGCGCAATCGCTGACGCCAGATACTGCTCGGAAGTCGACAATACCGCGAACAGGTACTTGTAACCCTTGTTAAACAACGAGCGTGACGCACCTTCGGCTTCGACCATCGGGATCTTGTACTTTTCGGTGACCGGCGCGATTGCCTTGGTCATTCCCGAGGAATAAGGCCCCAACATATACTGGACCTTGTCCTGGCTGATCAGGCGTTCGGCCAGTGTCGCGCCACGGTCGCCCTTGGATTCGTCATCGTAATAGATGACCTTGAAGTTATAGCATTTGCCACCGACTTTAACGCCTCCTTTTTCCTTAATTTTAGAAATCGCATATTCGTATCCATTTTGGGCGTGGACGCCATTGGCCGCGTATTTGCCAGTTAGCGATATTGCCGAACCGATTATGATCTCACCACAATCCGACGCCGCGAGACTGGCCTGCGAAAATAACATCGCTACGCCAGCTATCAGGCCCGTTAGTAGGGTAATTTTTTTCATTTGTTACTGCCTCCGATTAATTGATGTAGTCCTACGACTGGAAAATTTAGACAATTATCACAATCGTTACATTCTTTATATTTGGCATCCCTGTCTGGGTTCTATATTACAGTTATCACCCATTCATCCTTGAGCGGGATAGTATGCTATAAAAACAGGAAACACGCCAGTAAACAAGGGGATATACGCAAATGGCCGAGAAATTCCCCGAATTGTAGTGTACTAATCCTAGTCTTTACTAAAAAAGATGTCTCCATACAAAGCCCTGGCGTTTAAACCGCTATTATCGCTATCGGTCATGATCGCGACGCCATCGATCTGCCTAATATCCTGGCCGTGTAGCCGTTTAAAATCCAGTAGCACGTTTCTTCGCTCGATAAACCAGGTAGCTTCTGGGTCGGAGGCATCGCGTAGCGCCAACATTTTGCTATTTTCAATCGCGAAAGGGTTACCCCAGGTATCGTTCTTCCGATGCTGATAGCTCCACACGTAATTCAGCGCAATGGTTTCCGACAGGATTGATCCGCTACTTTTCACCACGTAGATTCTGGCGACATAGTCGTCGCCTTTTTTATCCAGCTCATCGCCGGGATCGATCGGTTGTTCCTTGCGCCACGACCAGTTTAATATCGGCGTTTTATCGAGGTTTATATCGATTTTTTTATAAAATGCCGATGCCGATTGGCGGCTATCGGCAACAACAACCAGTTTGCCATCAACCTGTATGAGGGAATAGTCGGTCGCACCCGCAAAGTTCCTGATTTCCCAGCCACTGGTATCGTTCAGCGAAAACAGCCCGACGTCAACACGCTCATAAGGCTGGGCCCAGGCGCTTTCGAACAGGAGGTAAGCCAATATCGGGGCAACGATTATCCATTTCACTATTAAATTAACTCATCCTTGCGGTCATCGGTCTCGCCAAACCGGCTCAGGGCCGGCGCTTTCAAACCTTTGTAGAGTTTTTCCAGGTTTGCGTTGATTATTTTACCATGTTGCTCGAACAAGCTGTTGCCATCGAGATCGCTCTCGACCAGGAAAGGACCGAAATTCTCCACCTCGAATATCCACATTGCCTGCGCATTACCCAGCTGTTCAAGCCAGTGCACCTGGCGTACATTCTTGATACCACGCCCGAGTAAAGCGCCGGTTCCATAACCGACAGTAGTCAGGTAAATGGCTCCAACCGGCACGAACAGGTCACGATAGTCCTGTGTCGTCATACCTCCCTTGCCGATGATAATTTTGGCGTTTGATAACTTGAACCATTCGGCCATCCATTGGGAAAACCGAAAGCTCGCGGTTGCAGTCACCCCGCCAACTTTATAGCTGCCATCGGCCCCCACCGATGCCGCCGGCGAGCAATGAAAATTGACATTGCTCAGTTCCTTCACCCCATCGGGGAGCGCTGCGCCATCTTCAATTATCTTTTTATACACAGCTTCGCGCGCGGTATATATCACACCGTCAAGGTAAACCACGGTGCCAATTTTAAGCCCCGCCAGATCCTCCGGTGTTACTGGAACCTTTAAACGGACTTTTTCTTGTCCGGCTGCTTTGCTGGCCATTCGACTGTTTCTCTTCTCATGTAGGGCGTAAACCACTGCGGGTCAACGCGAAATTCGGTATTTCCATCGGCATGAATGCGCACCGTCGCTCGTCGTGACGACAGGCAAAAAGTGTGTACACTCATCGGCATACCGCCGGTGTGGGTGAAACCTACTTCGATATGGCAGTCGGCGACCATCGCATTGCCGACAAACCCCATCGCCCCCATGCCGATACTATTACCGAGTTTTTTCAGTTCCAACTCGAGCTCGGCTATTTTTGGGTCGGGATTCCGATTACCGACAATGCGCAGGCAAGCCGCCTGCTTGCCGAGTACCATGGTGATATCTTTGGAACCACCCAGACCAACACCGACTATCGCAGGCTGGCAGGCAAGTCCGCGTTTTCCAAATGCAATCAGCGTATCGAGATAAAAACGTTTAATACCATCGATGCCGTCGCCCGGAAAAAGCATCCGGTAATCGGAACCGAACAGGCCACCCTTGTGCACCGTGGTAATATCGATCCAGTCGACCCCGGGTTCGAAACTCCAGTCGATTTCGGGAGCATTGATACCAACATTATTGTTGTGGTCGGTTCGCCAGAGCGGATGCACCCGGTTCGGTCGCAGTGGAATCTCCTGGGTAGCGAGCGCGGTGGCCGAGCGAAGCGCGCGCTCGAGACCGATGAAACCACCCTCCAGCCGGGCATTATTACCGACCTTGACATAAAAGCGTGGCAATCCGGTATCGGCGCACATGGGCCTTCGGTCTTCAGTTGCGGCATTCCAGTTATCCATCATGGTCTGCAATACGAAACAGGAAAGCTCACCCTCTTCCCATTTCGCCATATCCTCGATGCCGCGACGATAATCCTCGGGGATATCAATCGCGGCATTTGACATAATCTGGCCCGCGGCCTGTTCTATCTGGTGATCATTGATCATTACTTTCTCCCAGCCCCCAAGGATACCACTAATGGCTCATCTTCGAGTAGCGACTCTCCCGGTTTTACGATTGAAAAAACAACTGCCTGCCGATCGACCCTGATCTCTTCCTGTTCAAGGTTTGCGACGGTAAAATAAGAGTCCAGCAGACTGCCGGTATCGATAAAATCTTCCCGGTAATGCGCACCGCGCGAATTCTCTCGCGCCAGTGCCGCACTGGCTATCACTTCGGATATTTCGATCAGGCTTTGCAGGTTGAGCCAATCGTGCCAGCTTAAATTGAATACTCGATTATCGCCATCGAGGCCGGTAATGAGTAATTCCTGCTTTAGATCTTTCAGTTGTCCTAGCCCGTTCAGCAGTTCCTTGCCGGTTCTCAGTACGCCCACCTGCTCCCACATGACATCCATCAGGCGGTTACGAATCGAATTAATATCCCCTGCTTTCTGGGTAAATGGCAATAGCGCGCGCGCGATCTCGCGCTCGACTATCGAAGTATCCGGCTCTTGCCAGGACTGCTGTTTGATCACATCGCCGGCCATGACATCTCCGGCAATACCGCCGAATACTGTGGAGTTGGCGACACCGTTACCACCCAGCCGGTTAGCACCATGCGCACCACCAGCGTCTTCTCCGGCGACATAGAGCCCGGGTAAAGCGCAACGAGTATCCACATCAACCACCACTCCACCCATAAAATAATGCGCTGTTGGCACCACTTCGACGCGACCACCAGCCAGGTCAAAGCCACAATCGGCGCAACGTTTGACCATGCCGGGGAACTGTCGTGCTACATTTTGCGGGCCGAGATGACTCATTGAGATATAGACCCCACCGTTAGGTGACGTATTACCTTCTCTCATTTCAGCGTAAATTGCGCGACTGACGATATCGCGGGTTGCACGCTCGCCCGCAGCATCGTAGTTCGACATGAATCGATCACCACCACCGTTTAACAGGTATCCGCCGGCACCGCGCAAGCCTTCTTCGAGCACGGTACCAGTCATGCGCGTATCAGGTCCGGCAAGTAATCCAGTAG
>JACZQS010000217.1 GCA_022545625.1 Pseudomonadota bacterium | reverse complement strand
GACTTTTTTCTGATTTTAATCACTACGACTCACCTGTTTAAATTCGTTTACTAGGCCGAGACCAAAGATTTTAGTTCATTCTGGATTATTGACTGGTAACCGCATGGATAACTGAATCCAGGGTTATTAATAAACCACGTTTAAATTAATTTGCCTATTCAATCCGCATCCCTAAATAGTAATTATACGGGTTGACTCTACCGAAAGTATCCCGAATCTGTAAACTTTAGCTACTAACCCAGCCATTTCCTCGCATTCCTGAACATTCGCATCCAGGGGCTGTATTCACCCCAGTCGGGAGACTGCCAGGAATTTTGGATACTTCTGAAAATTCGTTCTGGATGCGGCATCATGATCGTGAAGCGACCGTCATCAGAGGTAAATCCATTCAGTCCGAGCGCCGAGCCATTGGGGTTGATCGGGTAATATTCACTGGCCTGGCCATCCTGATCGACATAACGCAGGCAGGCGTTGCGCTGGGCGAGTAGCGTTTGACTATCGCTATGTCGCGGTTCCAGCATCCCTTCGCCGTGAGCGACTACAATCGGCATCATCGACCCCTGCATGCCTTCGAGAAATAATGAAGGCGACTCCAGCACTTCGACCATCGACACCCTGGCCTCGAATTGCTCCGATTGATTGCGCACGAATCGCGGCCAACTCGTGGCACCGGGTATCAACTCGAACAGGTTCGACATCATCTGGCAACCATTGCAAATTCCCAGGCCAAAGCTGTCGGATCGGTTAAAAAACATGGAAAACTCGTCGTAGGCGCGTTGACTGTACCTGATCGACTTTGCCCAGCCCTCCCCGGCACCCAACACGTCACCGTAAGAAAAGCCGCCGCAGGCAGCTATCCCCTGAAATTCATCCAGGCTCACCCTTGCAGCGTGGATGTCGCTCATGTGTACATCGACAGGCGTGAAACCGGCTCGCTCAAAAGCGGCGGCCATTTCAACCTGGCCGTTGACCCCTTCTTCGCGGAGGATGGCGATGCGTGGTCGCACACCTCCGATATAGGGCGCGGCGATATCCAGATCCGGGTCAAAGCTTAATTTCGAGAACAGGGTCGGCTTTTCGTTATCCAAAATAAGATCGTATTCCTGCTGCGCACATTCAGGGTTGTCACGTAGTTTTTGCATCTGGTAAGTAGTTTCCGACCAGGCACGACGCAGCGTTATAATCGATTCGTCGAGTATCCTGGTACCGCCAAAGTCGACGATTAAAGACTCTGAATTATTGGGTTTGCCTATGGCGTGACAAATATCTGCCAGGCCATGTTCGCCGAGCACCTGATGTACCCGCGACAGGCTAGCCTGCGATACCTGGATTACCGCACCGAGTTCTTCGCTGAACAGTACCGACAGGGCATCTTCACCCAGATTCGTAATATCGCAACTTAAACCGCTGCGTCCGGCAAACGCCATTTCACACAGGCTTACGACCAGGCCACCATCGGAGCGATCGTGATAAGCCAGAATATAATCCTTTTCGATCAGGGCCTGAATTGCGAGGAAGAATGATTTGAATAGATCGGCGTCGTCAAGATCGGGACCCCTGTCGCCGGTTTGTGAATAAACCTGTGCGAGTGCCGAGGCACCCAGGCGATTTTTACCCTGCCCCAGGTCAAGCAACAATAGATGCGATCCACCTTCACAGGCCTTGATCTCGGGCGTTACTGTCTTGCGCACATCGAGGACCGGCGCAAAGGCCGAAATAATCAACGACAGCGGCGCGGTGACCGATCTGTCCCCGGACTCATCCTGCCAGGTGGTTTTCATCGATAATGAGTCCTTTCCTACCGGAATCGTTATGCCAAGCCGTGGACACAGATCCATGCCCACGCTCCGTACTGTATCGTATAAGCCCGCATCCTCGCCCTGGTGTCCGGCAGCTGCCATCCAGTTAGCCGACAACACCGTGCGCGACAGGTCGCCGACGTAAGCTGAGGCCATATTGGTCAAGGCCTCGCCGATAGCGATTCGACCGGATGCAGGGGCATCGAGGATAGCAAGCGGTGTCCTTTCGCCAATACTCATGACTTCGCCGCTGTAGCCCTGGTAATCAGTCAAGGTTACCGAGGCATCGGCGACCGGCACTTGCCACGGGCCTACCATTTGATCACGCGTGACCAGCCCACCCACCGTTCGGTCGCCAATACTGATCAGAAAAGTCTTGTCGGCTACTACCGGTAGTTTCAATACTCGATAAACTGCTTCGATAATATCGATACCATCGGTGTCAAGTGGTGGCTGAAAAACGGTGACATGCTCGACCTTACGGTGCATTTTCGGCACTTTTCCGAGCAATATTTCAAGCGGCAAATCGACCGGAGTATTGTTGAAATGAGGATCTTCTACACGAAGAACACGGTCTGCTGTCGCTTTACCGAGGACCGCGTAAATACACCTCTCGCGTTCGCAGAGCGCAATAAATTCATCCAGACGCGCATCGGCTACTGCTAGCACATAACGTTCCTGACTCTCGTTACACCAGAGTTCCATCGGTGACATGCCCGGTTCGTCGTTCGGGGCTGCACGCAAATTTAGCCGCGCACCCCGTCCCGCATCGTTGATCAGTTCGGGCAACGCGTTTGATAATCCCCCGGCACCGACATCATGGATGGACAAAATCGGGCTGTTATCCCCCTGCGCGAAACAGCGGTCAATGACCTCCTGCACACGACGTTCCATTTCTGGGTTTCCACGTTGAACCGAGGCAAAATCGAGATTTTCACTACTGCTGCCACTCGCCATCGACGAGGCCGCACTACCACCCAGGCCAATTAACATCGATGGACCGCCGAGCACAATAATATTGGCGCCTGGCGGTATATCCTGCTTGTCGATATGTTCGGGGCGAATCGATCCCACGCCACCAGCCAGCATGATCGGCTTGTGGTAACCCCGTATTTCCTCACCGTTTGCCGATTTAACCTTCTGCTCAAAGGTTCTGAAATAACCGCAGGTATTTGGCCGTCCAAATTCATTATTGAATGACGCGGCACCGATCGGGCCTTCGATCATGATATCGAGTGCGGAAGCGATCCGATCCGGTTTTCCATTATCCTCTTCCCAGGGTTGTATATAGCCGGGAATTTTTAAATTAGATACAGAAAACCCACACAATCCACTCTTTGGTTTCGAACCTGTACCGGTAGCACCCTCATCCCGGATCTCACCACCCGAACCGGTAGCAGCACCGGGAAAGGGCGAAATCGCCGTGGGATGGTTGTGCGTTTCTACCTTCATCAGGATATCGAGCCGCATATTTTTATATCCGTATTCGCCTGTATCGGGTGAAGGCGCAAACTTTTGTGCCTCAAATCCCTGGATCACCGCGGAGTTATCGTGATAAGCAGAAAGGATACCCTCAGGATGAATCGCGTAGGTGTTCTTGATCATCTGCAACAGCGACAATTCCTGCACTTCACCATCCAGGGTCCAGTGGGCGTTAAAAATTTTGTGCCTGCAGTGTTCGGAATTTGCCTGTGCGAACATCATCAGTTCGACATCAGTGGGATTACGTTTTAAATTGGCATAGGCATCGAGTAAATATTTGATTTCATCGTCGGACAGGGCAAGTCCCAGATCGGAATTTGCCTGCCTCAGGGCTTCTGCTCCTCCGGACATCAAATCGATTTCGCACAAGGGGCGAGGGTCGTGCTCGATAAACAATGCTTCACAATCGCGCAACGATGCAAAAACCTGTTCGGTCATACGGTCGTGCAACAGGGGTATAAGATCTTCCCGGCGTTGCTCCAAATCAGCCGCTTGCACCCTGTAATGGATACCCCGCTCGATACGTTTAATATCCGACAATCCGCAATTGTGTGCAATATCGGTTGCCTTGCTCGACCAGGGAGAAATGGTTCCAGGTCGCGGCATAACAAGGAAATCCGAACCGCCAGTTTCAGCGTTACCCGAAGAAGGACCGTAGGTCAGTAGATTACGTAGAATACGATGATCGTTGTCGGAGAGGTCACTCCCAGCCAAGTCCACCAGGTGGATATATTGACTACTAACCTGGGTGAGGCCTAAGCCCAGGTTGTCGATCTGTTGTTGCAGTTTTTTCAGTCTGAATTCGGATAATGCAGGGCTACCGGGAATACAAAGCATATTGGGCGGTAATCTCGTCAGACTGTGGGAAATGAGCGCGAATAGTAACGGAAAACCACAACAGCTCCAATACAATCGCCACTTTATCAGCTATAATTCACTCACCTGGGGACGACCTGGCTTCGACGTGGGTCGCGAAACCTGAGGTGCATGTCGAGAATGTAGAAAATCTCGTTAAATCTTCTGCAACTTTTAGTTGCCAACGACGACAACTACGCACTCGCCGCTTAATACCCGGTAGGGTGCTGTCTGACTGGAGCCGTGTCTATGCGTCCAGATTTCAGGCATCGCTCTCATAGAATCGTGATGGATACTCGTTCGGGGTTGAAGCACTAAACAAGTACCGAAATCGCTGTTTGTTTTCCCCGTCCGACGGGTAGCACCCAGTTAAACACAATGTCGGAATAAACATGTAGATCCAATGGCAGAGGGCTTGCGGACGCGGGTTCGATTCCCGCCGTCTCCACCATTACAACATCCAAAGCCGTCCTAGGTATTCCTAAGGCGACTTTTTTATTGTTAATATTCAATTAGTTACCTAAGCACAGCTTCCAGTAAAAGCCCATCTATTTCATTGACAACCGGGGGTATTTGGGGGCAACATT
>JACZQS010000216.1 GCA_022545625.1 Pseudomonadota bacterium | reverse complement strand
CGGTGGATTTAACCAGTCCCACTCGCCGGTCACTACAAGGTCTGCATTCAGTGTGAGTATATTGAGTGCCTGTGCTTGATCGGTATAGTTTATTTTTCGGGCAACTCGCAAGCTGCAGTCTGCATTCAGCACCATCAAAAGTGAAGGCTCGCCATCCGCACGGTAGAGTGTGCTGATAAACCGGGTTGGCTGCCCTGAGTGATCAATAACTTCCAGTTCCAGTAAAAACTGATTATCCACGCGCAGGCGGTGCTTGACACCAATTTGCATGCCGCGGACCTCGATTTTCGATTTCTCGACGGGCCCGATCGCAACACCCATAGCAAGCTCGCGAGTCTCATCCCAGGTGCGACAGGTTTCAATAGAAAATTCCATCATTTGCCGGGGTTGCCAACCGCCGGCAAAAACACTGACCTGAAGCATTAAAAGACCGACCGTGAAGAGAGCGCCGAAAATTAATTTGATCGGATTATCGAATTCCATGGAACGGTCCTGAAATGCCCTTGAAGATCTCATTCATCTCCAAGTACTAGCCTAATCACTTCTTAAGTTTGGCGAATTCCACTTCCAGATTACAAACAAATTGCGTGTATTTCCCCGTCAGGCAGCCGATAGCACGGTATTCGTTAGCATGTAATTTCAGCGGTAGCATTTGGCCTTCATTAAGATCTATTGTCCGCCATAATTTAATTTAACTGTTTTTAACCACCACACGTGCGCTCGCGACCCGCTCGCCTTCGGTAGTCGATTCGACGGATTCTTCGTACAGCAGAACATCAACGCCCGACACTGCTTCACGTAAGACTCCAGGTGCTACCCGGTAGTTTAAGCTCTTGGGTCCGGTCACTTCCAGGTCGGTGATCAGATGTTCTTCGCAGAGAAGATGGCCTCCCGGTGCCAGGCAGCCACACAGCCGGGTGATGAGCGTAAGGTTGACGTACCACAGGACGATGATCAGATCGTAATCGTTGTCGAACTGATAAGGTTCATCCAGATCATGTTCTATCCAGTTGATGCTGAGTCCCTGATCCTCGGCTTTTTGTCTGGCCTGATTCAAACCCTCACGGGAAATATCGATCGCATCGACCTGATACCCAGTTTGTGCCAGAAGGATGGCATTGCGCCCGGGGCCGCAGGCCACGTCCAGCGCTTTACCTACGGGTAACCTCTGCAGCCAGTCTTCCACCAGGGTTACAGGATTATTTTTGTGATAGCTATCTTCAGCATATCGTTGATTCCACTTTTTCCGGTCTTGTTCGCTCATGGTCAGTAAAATAAAGTCATAAAATTAATAGTGTTGGACCTGGGTTGAGTTTACCCGGCTTTGGTATCCTGTGCCGTTTCGTATTTATGCGATTATACCGATAATTGATTTGGGTACTCCCGCAGTAGAATTGCGTTAAGTCCGACTGACTCATGGGGATAAAAAATATGAAAATCGTAATCATAATCATAGTTACCTTAATCGTTGTCGCCATCCTGGCGCTTTTCGTTCTCGGTCAAATGTCGCAATCGGGTGAAGCCAACGGATTATTCGAAGCCAAACTGACGAAATGCCCCGACAAGCCCAATTGTATCTGTACCGAGTTTGTGGCTGATGCTTCCCATTACATCGACCCGATAGGTTTTTCTCAAAGCAATGCCGCAGAAGTCCTGTCCAGATTAAAAATTAGTATTCGAGAAATGGGGGGTAGCATTCAGGCAGAAGCCGATAATTATCTGGCATTTACTTTTACTTCATCAATTTTTAGATTTGTCGATGACCTGGAAATCAGGATCGATACGGATCAAAATATGATCCACATGCGCTCGGCGTCGAGAGTGGGCCGTAGCGACCGGGGAGTTAATAAGAAGAGAATTGAGCAGCTTAAAAAACTATTCCATTCTAAGATAGAGTAATGTCGTAGGCAGGGAAAGCCCTGGCCACGTGCACCTGCGCCATGGTGTGTTTGCTGAATATGAAAAATTCCGTTTTAACCTGGGTGGGTACACGGGTATGATGCGCCTTCCTTTAATTTACCGGCAGTTAAAATCCCCATGGCTGAATTCTTTTTTGATTACGGGCTATTCGCACTCAAATTACTGACCATTGTCGTAGGTATTGTTGTCATTGTCCTGGTTTCGGTCAGGGCGGGTATGCGTACAATGAAATCACCCAGGGGTCATATCGAGGTTAGCAAGGTTAACGATGAAATCGACATGCTGCGCGATACCTTAAATGCTACTGTAATCGATGCAGATTCGTTCAAGCTTGCGATGAAGCAACGTGCCAAAGACGAAAAAGCCGAACGTAAAGCTAAATTGAAAGCCCTGAAGAAAAGGGCAAAAAAGGCAACCGACGAAAGATCCGACAGCAATAGCAAAGGCCGGGTTTTTGTGCTCGATTTCAAAGGTGATCTTAGGGCCACGGCAGTGTCGAGCCTGCGTCGGGAAATTACAGCCGTGTTATCGCTGGCTGAGGAATCAGACGAGGTACTGGTTCGCCTCGAAAGTGGCGGCGGCATGGTACACGCCTATGGATTGGCGTCCTCACAGTTGCAACGAGTTAAGGATCACGGAATCACTCTAACCATCTGCGTTGACAAAATAGCTGCGAGTGGTGGTTATATGATGGCCTGTGTCGCCAGCAAATTACTGGCTGCCCCTTTTGCGATCATTGGATCAATCGGTGTTGTTGCCCAGTTCCCCAATTTTCATCGATTACTGCAAAAAAATGAGATAGATTTCGAACTGATAACTGCCGGCGAATACAAGCGCACCTTGACCATATTCGGTGAAAACACCGAAAAAGGACGCGAAAAGTTCGTCGAAGACATTGAAGACATTCATGTTTTATTCAAACAGTTTGTTACCCAACATCGACCCCAGATAAAAATCGAAGAAGTGTCCACCGGTGAAATCTGGTTCGGACAACGCGCTCTCGACAAGGCATTGATCGATGAACTCGTTACCAGCGATGAGTATATTGTCAAAGCCTGTGAGGAATCGGATGTTTTTGAAATTAAATATAAGGAGAAAAAATCGCTGCCGGAAAAACTCGGCTTTGCGCTCCAGTCGGCAATCGATGGAACCCTGCTGAAATGGTGGGACCGGGGGACAAAAAACCCATTTTACACTTAGGGAACCTCTGATCAATTCATGAATGAACGCGTTGTGCCCAAAATGACCAATTTCTGCGTTGTGAAACTTAGCAATAGCCCTGCTATTACTTGCGTTCCACGCCTTGAACTTGATCATTTTGAATCACAACCCGATTCACCCAGAATTAATCAGAGATTCCCTAGGGGATCTCTGATATCGGGGTCTGAAGTATCTAATCCAATGAGTATACTGTTGCCAGAATTCTCCAGTTCCGAGCCTGCTAAATTTTTCACCAGCTAATTCAGTAATTCGCCTCTTGCTTTAACCACAGCGCTAAAAGCATTTCTGAAGCCTTCAATTTCAGTATCTCCAATTGGCAAGTCGCTACCTATGATTGTATTCGCGAGTTAAGTTTAATGATCCGACATGATTTCCATCTATGAGCAGGATTACGACGGGCGCAGATTGGCCGGCCCGTGTGACCATCCAAAATAATCGATATTAGGGGCGAGCGACTTCGATGTCGTCGAAGTGGATTTCGGTGCTTGTAGATTCATAGGAGGTCGCCGTTAGGGCGATGTCGCCCGCGCTGTAGCGAGAATCCTTTACAGAGGCAAGAAGCTCGCCGTTGACCTGCAGCGAGAGGTTCTCCCCGTCACACGTTACTTGAATTTCATTCGAACTATTGCCCTGATTAATCGCGTTAGATGAGGTCCAATCGATCAATTGCTCAAACTGATCGTTGGCATCCCCGCGCAGTATTGCGAAAAATCCATCTCCTGATATCAGAAAGAAGTAGCCCGCTCCATCCGCATTCGCACGGCAAATGACGCCGTAATCATTGTTGTCGTTGCTTGGGGCACTGACTTGCTGCGATCGAACCTTAATTGCCACGTCGTCAAATCCGCGATTAGCCAGTCCCCACATGGTCTGACCGTCGCCAAGCGACGTAACGTAATATTCACCATTCCAATATCCTACGCGACCGCCTGAATAATCTCCAATTTCCCAGCCGGAGCTCTCATCCGCAAAGCTATCCGAGAACAGCGTATCGCTGGATGCCTCATTGATTGAGCCATCCGAGAACCCGGACTCTCCGCTCGAACCCTCGGAGACATCTCCTGAGAGATTGGTCAATCCGCTGCATGCCAATCCTGCTGCCAGCAGCAACCCTGAAATGACGAACAGTCTTTGATGCATCACAACAACCCTTCTATGAAGCCGGTCCCTGCATCTTATGTCGAAAGGGGGTTTCTTGGGGAAGAGGGAATTTGGGGCAGGGTGCCCAGTGCTAGCCGGGCATTTGGAAGTCCATCGCCTGCACCCAGCAGTCGCCCATGACCACCGAGCTGTCAAGCAAACGTGAACTGAACATAGTCAAATTCGGAAACGGAACGGTTTCCTTGAAGAAGGTAGTTTCGGTTTCGCAATGGGTAACCAAGCAAGACGGCGGCAAACTTAGCCTTGAATACGAGGGAGTTGAAGCTAAGATAACCCTAAAGGTGTTTCCCGGAGCGATCAGCGAAGACGCGGAGCTGACGTTAAACTTAGATGATCAGTACTTGGATGTGACGTTCAATCCTCATGGAATCACTTTCGATCCACCCGCCCTTCTGAATATTGAGGTAGCGAATTTAGACCTT
>JACZQS010000215.1 GCA_022545625.1 Pseudomonadota bacterium | reverse complement strand
CCGGGCACCAGGCCGACCATCGATTCGACCAGTCCGGTGACCGAGTTGGCATGGCAAATGACCTGTTTTGCGTGTAACACAACTTCGAAACCACCACCAATGGACATGCCTACCGGTGCTGCAACTACCGGAAACCTGGTCGTTTGCATGCGTTGCACGGTTTCCTGAAAATTTTTCAGAAATTGATCCAGACCATCCATATCTTCGCGTCGGAAGAAATCTCGAACCGCCTGCAGGTTGACCCCGCAGGAAAAATGCTGTGCGTCGTTATGCACGATCGGACCCCGCATGCCTTTCGATTCAACCTGGTCAAGCGCATCTTTCAGTATTGTCATTGAATCGGCATCGAGCGTATTCGCCTTGCTGTGAAATTCAACCAGGGCGATCCCGTCGAGGTCGTACCAGCTCGCTACCGCACAGCGATTGCGCGGTTTAAGCGTCAGTCTTTTCTCGCTAAAACGAATGATGCCTTCGGGGCGCTGTATGATTTGCCAGTGCCCACCGATCAGTCGGGACTGTAATTGGCCTTTCTCAACCCGATAAAAGCTCGAACCCGCGGCTTCGGAGAGAAAAGCCGGCACTGGCCGACGATCGGCAACGAGTCGTTCGATCAGGTAATCTACTCCTATTTCATCGATCATTTCGAACGGGCCTTTATTCCAGTTGTAACCGAGTTTCATCGCATCGTCGATTGCGACCGGGCTGTCACCCACCTCGGGAAACAACGAGGCCGCGTAACTTAACGTACGTGACAACACTCGCCAGGCGAACTGCCCGTAGAGGCTTTCATCATCGAGTAAATGCTTGATACCCGCTTGCTCGGCTTTCTCTGCCAGCGGCAACAGAATACGTGGGGCGGGCCCGTAGGACCCGCCGTTTAAATCGAGTACTTCACGAAACCCCTGGTCCGAGTCACGGTAGAATCCATTGCCCTTTTTATTGCCGGTTTGACCGTTTTCGATCATCCGCGTCATTAAAGGGATGCGTGCAGCCTCTGCGTGGAATCCATCGTTCGCGGGCAGGATATCGACCAGACTTTGCACTACATCAGACATCAGATCGATGCCGATCAGGTCGTATAGCCCGAATACCCCGGTTTTCGGGATGCCCATCGGGCGTCCAAACAGGGCATCGGCTTCCTGCGGTTTGAGCCCCAGATCAAATGCCGCGTGCAGCGCACACTGGATCGCAAACACGCCGACACGATTGGCGAGGAACCCGGGCGTATCGCGGCAGGACACCACGCCCTTGCCCAGCTGTTGCTCGCAGAATTCCGCCAGGAGTTCCAAAACCGCCGGGTCGGTATCATCGCCGCGTACCAGTTCGAGCAGTCGCATGAAACGCACCGGGTTAAAAAAGTGGGTAATCGCAAATCGCTGGCGAAAGGTCGCGGGCATATCTTCCACCAGCAGACGTATCGGGATAGTCGAGGTATTCGAAGTAACGATTGCCTGGTCATGACAAACTTCATCGATGCGTTGATACAGTGTTTTTTTGACATCGAGTCGCTCGACCACGGCCTCGGCCACCCAGTCGCAGTCGGCCAGCTGGTCGAAATCATCGCGTGTATTACCTGGGTGGATATACGCCCCGGCATCGCTGCTGATTAAGCCCGGTTGATCGGGATCGCGCAGGCGTTCAAGGCCACGCTCGGCGAGCGCATTGGGATTGTCATCACCGGGCAGGTCGAGCAACCATACCTCGACACCGGCATTAGCGATTTGACCGGCGATGCCGGCACCCATCGTACCAGCGCCAATGACCACCACCTTGTTGATTTTCATGCGTTTTTATACAATATTAGTCAAACGAGCTGACCAGTTCACGCAGTTGGTGTAAACATTGCTTGGGTGCCTCGATCGGTAACATATGGCCGTAACCCTCGATCACGGTATACCCCGCTTTTAATTTTTCAGCCAGTCGTTTACCTCCCTTGACCGGGGTCAAACGGTCCTCGCCGGCCAGCACCAGGTTCGACGGTATTTCGAGCTTACTGGCGACCTCTTCACCAGTGTGGTAGGCGGCGCAGGCTTGCAGATCGACCGCGAGTGGATTATTTGACATGATCTGGCGACCAATTGCGATCGGTTGCATGCCGGGAATGGCACTCATACCATAATGAGATTTACTGCCAAAGCCCCATTGCAACAGCATTTCTGCAGCCTTACCGGCAGATTCCAGCGCGGCTTCGATCAGCGCGGGATTGACCGGAATTGCCCCTGCGGTACCGACACCGGTCAATGTCCTGACCTTTTCCGGCACTTGCCTGGCCAGTTCCAGCGCGCATAAAAATCCCTGTGAATGGCCAACTACATGCGCGGCTTGCACACCGGCCGCGGTTAAAAAGTCCGCCAGCCATAAGCCCATTTCCTCGATACTCTTAAGTGGCGCACCATCAGACAGGCTATGGCCGGGTAGATCGGGTGCCAGCACTGAATAGCCATTATAGGCAAACCAGCGTGTCTGCAATGCCCAGCTACGGTGATCGAGCCCGCTACCGTGAATAAATAGTACTGTCGACAGGCGCCTATCGAATACTTTGCCTCCAGTTGCTGCGTAGGTGTTGTTATCCCTGACCTGAAGTTCCATTATTGACTAACCGCGACACGTTTAGCCGCGCGTAATCCGAGCTCAAAATCGGCTTTAATGTCGACGATATCTTCGATTCCGGCCGAAACCCGTATCATGTCTTCACTGATGCCGGCGGCGAGCATGTCTTCCGGTGACAGGCGTGAATGGGTAGTCGTACCGGGATGTAACACCAGTGTGCGCGAGTCACCTACGTTCGCCAGGTTGGATGCCAGTTCTACCGAATCGATGAATGCGGCACCACCGGCGCGCCCACCGACTACGCCAAAACAGAGTATCGAACCCGCGCCGTGCGGAAATAGTTTTTGCGCAATGGCATGGCTCGGATTGCTTTCCAGATCCGGGTAATTAACCCAGGTTACTTCTTTCTGTGATTGCAGCCATTCGACAAGCTGTTTGGCATTTTCAACATGCTTTTTCATCCGCATGCCTAGTGTTTCAACTCCCTGCAGGATCAAAAATGCGCTGTGCGGACTCAGCGCAGGACCAATATCGCGCATCGATTCGGCGCGAATTTTCATCACCAGCGCCGATGGGCCAAATTCTTCCCAGAACCTGATACCATGAAACGGCGCGTAGGGTTCGGTCAATTCGGCAAAACGGCCGCTCGCCTGCCAGTCGAAATTACCCCCATCGACTACCACACCACCCACCGCAAGCCCATGACCGCCGATCCACTTGGTGATCGAGTGAACCACGATATTAGCGCCGTGGTCAATCGCGCAGCATAGACTCGGGGTCGCGAAGGTGGCATCGACTAATAGCGGTATGCCGGCTTCACCGGTGATCTGGCTGATCTGCGGAATATCGGCAACTTCGAGTCCGGGGTTACCAATCGATTCGCAAAACACCAACTTGGTATTTGGCCTGATGGCATCGCGTAGCGCGGCTTCATCGTTAATCGGTACGAAGCTACAGTCGATACCGAGGCGTTTCATCGTGTGGCGCAGCAGCGTTGCGGTGGAACCATAAATCTGGGTTGCCGATATGATATGGTCACCCGATGAACACAGTGTGATAAAAGTGATAAATATGGCACTCATGCCGGAAGCGGTACAAATCGCGCCGGTTCCCCCTTCGAGCGCGGCCAGTCGTTGCTCTAGTACCGCTACCGTGGGGTTGGTGATACGACTGTAAATATGCCCGCCCTGTTCGACATTAAACAGGGATGAGCCAGCGCTGACGCTTTCGAAAACGTAAGAGGTGGTCTGGTAAATGGGTACTGCCCGCGATCCGTGGTCACTTTCCGGCAGGTAACCGCTATGCACGGCTATGGTATCGGGCTTGAGATAAGAAGATCGACTCATGGTTTTATCCTGTAGCAGCATTAAAGACATCGGCAGAAAAGGGCAGGTCGGTAATAATGCCCTGTTGGCCGTTGATTTCTACTTCCGAATGATTGGCCAGATAGTCGCGCTTAACCATTGCCAATGCAAGATGCTTGCGATAACGCGGCGACCAGACATGGGAGGAAATATCGGCGATAACCCGGTTTTCTATCAATACCCGATGACTACCAGGTAGTATCGGTTGATCAATTATCAGGCCCACCAGTTGATTCGCATGCTTACCGGCCAGTGCGCGTAATGCTGGAAGACTCAAAGCGTCGATATTGGCATCGAGGTCTATATAGGCATCGAGGCCGCATTCGAACGGATTGTGTTCATCGGTGATGTCATTGCCATATGATATGAATCCGCTTTCGATACGTTCGATCAAATTAGGGCAGCCTGCCTTGACGTTCAGATCTCGTCCCATTTTGAATAGCTCATCCCACAGGGGTTCAGCCAGGTCCGCATCATTCAGGTATATTTCGAACCCGCCCTGTTTACTGTAACCAGACCTTGCCACCATCATTTGCCTACCGCTGAATTCCAGCATTTCAGAGCGGAAGAAGCGGATGCCGTGCACCGCGTCACCAAATACCCGGCTGACCAGTTCCTCGGCTTTCGGACCCTGAACTGCCAACGGCCAGATATCGGCCTCGGCAATTTCGACGCTTAACCCATAACCGCTGGCGAGTCCGCTGGCCCAGAGTTTGATATCGCTATCGGCGATCGATCGCCACCAGTGATCGGGCGTTATTTTAATCAACACTGGATCGTTCAGAATACCACCATTGCTGGCACACAACGG
>JACZQS010000214.1 GCA_022545625.1 Pseudomonadota bacterium | reverse complement strand
CGCCATGCTGGCCGCAATCCGCAGTGTAACCGATCAACCCATTCGGTATTTGCTACACAGTCACAACCATTGGGATCATTCGGGCGGCGGGCAGGTTTTCCGGGATGCAGGGGCGACTATAGTGGCTCATGTGGAAGCTTATGAGTGGATGAAAGCCAATCCTAATAAAGATATGGCATTGCCAGATGAGAGTTGGGCCGGCAACCGCAAAAATATCCTATTGGGTGGGACAACTGTCGAGTTGAATTATTTAGGTATGAATCATGGTCTGGGTATGACAGTGTTTCGGCTTCCCAGGGAAAAAATTGTTTTTATCGCTGATATTGTCACTCCAGATCGACTGCTTTTCACGATCGTGCCCGATTTCAATATCAAACAATGGGTACGATCTCTCAGGGAAATCGAGGCGATGGATTTCAAAACGGCCGTATTTACCCATGGAAAGGTGGTCGGAACTAAAAAAGATGTTACCGCTAATCGAGAATTTATAGAGGATTTAAGATCAGCAATCCATGCCGAGTTCAAAAAAGGAACCAATCCATTCTCGATCCCAAATGTGGTGAAACTGCCCAAATACCAGGACTGGGCGATGTATGATGAATGGTTGACAATGAATGCGTGGAGACTGCTTCTGGATGATTATATGGGGCCCTTCCCATGGCGACCCGATCATTCCTATGAGCTGGATATGTGAATGGGAATATTTATGAAAACCAAACAGGATAATCAAAGTAATAGCATTTCACCACTGACTAGTGAAACAATCGCAATCAGTCATAACTCCATACCCGAATTTGAGGCAAGCCAGAGGTGGGTTCGGGTAAAGTTTGGTGGAGACACAATCGCGGATAGCACCCGGGTTATGGTGCTCCGCCGCGACAATCGATTGCCGGTTTATTGTTTCCCCAAGGATGATGTGCGAATGGATTTAATGGAGCAAACACAGCATAACTCGGAATTCGCCCCACAGGGGATAGCGACCTATTGGAATGTCGGGGGCGGTGACAAGATTTCCGAAAATGCAGCCTGGTGTTTCCTCGATCCAGCCGATGGATGGCAGGCGCTTAAAGATTACATGATCTTTGAATGGGGGAAAATGGATGCCTGGTTTGAAGAAGAAGAGGAAGTGTTTGTCCATTTACGAGATCCTTATCACCGCATTGATGTTTTGCAAAGCTCGCGCCATTTACGCATTGTTTTCGAAGACACGACCATCGCTGAGACGCACCGCCCCCTGCTTCTTTTCGAAACCGGGTTTCCAACCCGTTATTACATCCCCAGAGAAGATAGCCGAATGGATTTGCTGGAACCGACTGGCAACCAGACTCGCTGCCCTTATAAAGGCATTGCCTCGTCCTACTGGTCGATAGTTGTGGATGATAAGGTTCTGGAAAACAGTGTCTGGAGCTATCCCGACCCGTTACCGGAAAACCACAAGATCAAGGATTATTTGTGTTTCTTTAACGAACGCGTCGATGCCATCTATGTGAACGATGAGTTAGTCCCCAAACCTGTAACACCCTGGTCATCGTAACTGTCGATTTACCATGTCAGGTTGCTGGCCTGCAATAATGCCGCTTGAGATCGATGGCATGCTCGGCGGTGTCATCGAGCTGGTGGCAATGACGGCTGTTGATACGCCCGCGTTGAAGGCGTTGTATGCCCGTGTGAGTCTGCTCAATAAGAAAATCCAGGATGAGGCGGTTTACATCAAGGAGCGCCCGCTCGCTGGCTAGCCAGGCGCTGGACCGCTTCGACTACAAGATAGAAACGGCCAATATCAATTCCAGCATTTTGGCTGATGTCGAGCAGTAGCCGCTGCTTTATTTGCCTCACATTATCCTACATAATTGATTTGCTCCATTGGGGATTTATCTGGATACTCACTACTTTGGAAACTCGGTACCAATCATGCAATCACAACCCGAGTTGATTCGCTGGAGTGAATTAACGGAGCAGCTTGCGAAAGTTCTGCCCGACCCGAATAGCTCACCCGGGATACCTCCCGCCTGTTACGCAGACACTGAAATCCTGAAACAGGAAATCAATGCCATATTTCATCGTGGCTGGGTGTGCCTTGGCCGTAGCGATCGCTGGGTAAATACCGGGGATTATTCGGCAATGGATATCGGTGGTATCCCGGTGATTGTGGTGCGCAACAAGGTCGGTGAACTGAAGGCATTCGCCAATTCTTGTCGACATCGCAGCAGCCGGATTCTGAGTGGTGATGGTAATTGCAACAAGCTCAAATGCCCATTCCATTGGTGGACTTACGACCTGGATGGAAAGCTTAAAGTATATCCTCGTATGGAAAAGGCAGTCGATTTCAATCCGGATGAATTCGGCCTGGTGGAATTTCCAGTCGCGAGCCAGGATGGTTTTTCATTCATCAGCCTCGAGAACCGACCACCCCCGCTGAACGATTGGCTGGGCGATTTCGAATCCTTCCACGGACCCTGGGGACTGGATCAATGGGTCAGCACGCGAGTGCGAGAGTTCGAAGTCGACTGCAACTGGAAAACCTTCATCGAAGTTTTTAACGAATACTACCATTTGCCGATGGTACACCCGGATTCAATTGACTGGCTTTATCCCGAGCCCGACGCAGTTGACGAAGTGTCCGGGCAATTTACCACTCAATTCGGCGCTACCGAGGGGGCGGCGGCATTGATGGCAGATTCCCAGGACCAGGCATTGCCAGCGGCTAACGGCCTGAGCGGGCGCGATTGTTGTGGCACCCGCTATACCTGGGTATATCCAAACCTGACCTTCGCGGCCTCCCAGGATTCATTATGGATGTACCAGGCGTTTCCGCTATCGGCTGATCGTTGTCGAGTGCTGCAAACCATTTGCTTTCCGGCCGAGACGGTTGCGCTGAGTGCCTTCGAAAACCGTGTAATCCATTATTACGATCGCATCGATACCGCATTAAATGAAGATTTACCGTTTCTGCTACAACAGCAAATTGGGCTAAAGTCGAAATTCGCAAAGCAGGGGAGGTTTTCTGCGCTGGAACCGAGCGTAGCCAAATTCGCCTACTGGTATTCGCAGCGCATGCTGGAAGGGCTAGAGCGAACATAAGCATCTTATAAGGAGAACAGGCGATGACTCAAAAGCAGGTAATCTGGGGCCCCCTGGTGATTGATGGACGGGAGTTATCGCTATCGCGTGCGATCCGGGCCGGCGATTTCGTATTTGTTACCGGTCAGGTGCCAATGCACGATGGCAGTCCGATGACCGATGGCAGCATTGAAGACCAGACCCGTGCCTGCCTGGATGGACTAAAGGAAATTCTTGACCAGGCCGGATGTGAGCTCAGCGATGTCGTCAAGTCGATGGTCTGGTTAAAAAACCGCGAGGATTTTCCCGGTTTCAATTCAGTCTATGCAGAGTATTTCCCGCAGCAACCACCAGCGCGTTCGGCGCTGGTGAGTGACTTCCTGATCGACATACTGGTTGAAATCGAGTGTATTGCCTATAAGCCCGTGTAACGGCACGGTGATTTCCTGTTCGCTGGGATTAAGAAGAAATACTCTCCGCGGTCGGCGCTTCACCGCGCTTACGGCGTTCGACCAGGTCGTCCAGCCAGTCGGGATCCATTTCCGGCACCGACGAAAGCAGTAGCTCGGTGTAGGGCTCGTAAGGGGGTGTCAGAATCTCGGCCTTGGTGCCCTGTTCGACCACGGCGCCCTGATACATTACCACGATTTCATCGGCGATCGCCTTGACCGTGGCCAGATCATGGGTGATGAACAGGTAGGAAACATTGAGTTCTTTTTGCAGGTTGAGCAGCAAATCTAAAATGCCTTCGGCGACCAGCTGATCGAGTGCCGAGGTCACTTCATCGCAAATTATTAGTTCCGGCTCAGCGGCCAGCGCGCGCGCGATACAAACACGCTGTTTTTCACCACCCGACAATTGGGCCGGGTATCGCTCGCCAAATTCCTCCGGCAATTCAATGTGGCGTAGTAAATCAAGTACCCGCTGCTCACGCGCTTTACCCTTGATACCCAGATAAAATTCCAGCGGACGGCCAATAATATCCTTGATCTTGTGGCGCGGGTTCATCGCCACGTCTGCCATCTGGTAAATCATTTGAATCGATTGCAGATCTTTTTTAGGCCGGTCTCGAAGCTCGGCGGTGAGCTCACGATCATGAAATTTTACCGATCCCTGACTGGGTGGCAACAAGCCGGTAATCACCCGTGCCAACGTGCTTTTTCCACTCCCGGATTCACCTACCACGGCAACTGTTTTACCTTTTATGATCTCGATATTGATGTCCTTCAGAACATCAATATTTGTCCCGGGATAGCGCGCGGTAACCTTGTCAACCTTGAGCTGAATATCTTCCTTATCGTGATCATACCTGCTCTCGCGTACGGTACGTACATTGAGCAATTTCTGTGTGTAAGCTTCCCTGGGATTGGCCAGCATTTCCCGTGCATTGCCTTCTTCGATCAGGTTGCCGTATCGCAACACCATGATCCGATCGGCCATTTGTGCAACCACCGCGAGGTCGTGGCTGATGTAAATAGCCGCGACATTGCGCGACTTTACCGCTTCCTTAATCGCACCCAGTACCTCGATTTGCGTGGTTACGTCCAGCGCGGTAGTGGGTTCATCAAAAATAATGATGTCCGGGTCCGAACCCAGCGCCATCGCGGTCATCGCGCGCTGCAACTGCCCACCCGATACCTGGTGCGGATAGCGCTCGCCGATGTGC
>JACZQS010000213.1 GCA_022545625.1 Pseudomonadota bacterium | reverse complement strand
CCAGCGCGATGAAAGCGTAGTCGAGCACGGCGCGAATGACCGCACCGTGCGTGATCACGCAGTCGGCATGGTCCGGGCTCGTCTCGCGAAAGTCGCGCACGAAATTGGGCTTGAGCACCACCGTGTCGCCGGGACGAACGATCCCGCCAAGTGGATTCCAGCCTGCCGCGTCAAACTTCGCCGCGTCGAGATCAAGCAGCCGCAGTGCGCCGCGCACGGCCTGGAACCGCGGCTTCCGTTTCTCGACCATCGCCTCGTGGAGTTCATGTTCCGCGTGCCCGGCCGCCTGAAGATCCGCGAGTTTATTACCGGCGCGGTCAATCCAAATTCCGGTAAACCGCGAATTTTGATAGTGGTAGATGCGCCGGGAGAGAGACTAAAAACTCCTGTGCCCAAGCGTGGACATCGGGGCACGCGGTATACAGAGGGCGAAGACTGGCCCAGGTAATTGATACAGCGCAACGCCTGCCGATTATTGCATTCCAGTCGCTGACTCAGAATGAATCAGAGACCCCCTGACTTATGACCGCAAACATACTGCTCACTACTTTAAACGCACGATATATGCATACCGCTTTTGGCCTGCGCTACCTGTATGCCAACCTGGGAGATTTAAGGTCGCAGGCCTTAGTGCAGGAATTTACTATTCAGCAACGCCCCATTGATATCGCCGAAAAATTGCTGCAGTCACAGCCAGTCATTATTGGTTTTAGTGTTTATATCTGGAATGTCACCGAGACCAGCGAAGTTATTGCCCTGATCAAAACCATTGCGCCACGGGTGAAGGTAATCGTCGGTGGCCCGGAGGTTAGCTTTCCGGCCGATCTCCCGGAAGTCTGTGATCGGGTTGACCATGTCATTACCGGACCGGGTGAGATCAGTTTTCGCAGCCTGTGTCGACAAATCCTGGCTGGTGAATCTCCGCTCAATCATGTTATAGCTGGTGAAACGGCTGATTTGAAATTGCTAAAACCACCCTACCCCTTTTATAGCGATGAAGATATCCGCAATCGCCTGATCTATGTCGAAGCCTCTCGTGGCTGCCCTTTTAAGTGCGAGTTCTGTCTTTCTTCGCTCGATAAAACAGCGATGCCTTTTGAACTCGAATCATTCCTGCAAGAAATGGAATTGTTGTATCTGCGCGGTGCAAGAAATTTTAAATTTATTGATCGTACCTTCAATCTCAAAGTGAGTACCAGTGTTGCGATCCTGGAGTTTTTTCTTGCGCGGATGACCGATGATTTATATCTTCACTTCGAAGTCATTCCTGACAATCTGCCCGGTAAACTCAAAGAAATACTGGTTAAATTTCCTCCGAATTCATTGCAGTTCGAAATCGGCGTGCAAACTTTTGACCCCGAGATTCAAAAGCTAATTAACCGAAAACAGAATAACCAAAAAACCTGTGAGAATTTACGCTGGCTTCGCAAGAATACCGGCGCTCATATTCATGCCGATTTAATCTTTGGATTGCCCGGTGACAAGCTTGAAAATTTCGCCAGAAGTTTCGATCAACTGGTAGCTCTGAACCCGCAGGAAATTCAGCTCGGTATACTCAAGCGTCTGCGGGGTGCGCCGATCAATCGTCATACGGATCGATACCGGCTTAGATACAACCCGATAGCGCCTTACAATATTTTAACTACGCGAGATATCGACTTTGCCACCATGCAGCGAATTAACCGCTTCGCACGCTACTGGGACATGATTGGCAACTCCGGGCGTTTTCATCAAACCCTGCCGCTGATTCTCGGTAACGATCCGTTTAACCGATTTCTTCAGCTCAGCGATCAACTCTATAGCCAGATTGGGAGCACCTGGAAGATCTCACTGAAGCGATTATTTGAATTGCTCTATACCGTGCTGACCGGGCAGATGAAGATAAAACCGGGCATCGCCAGAAAGACATTAAGCCTGGACTATGAACGCTCTGGGCAGAAAGGCCGGCTCGAACTCGATTGTCCAAAGCTCAAAGTAATCAGTCGAACCGGAGTCGCGAATAAACGCCAGCAAAAACATCTGCGAACGCATTAACTCGCAACAACTAAGAATTAACTGCCTTTATCTGGGAATTACCGGTGAACTCGGCAGGATTTTTTAGCATTTCCAGTAATTTCTCGGGCGGTACCGGTTTGCTCAGTAGATAGCCCTGAATCTGATCGCAGGAATATTGACTTAATAATTCATATTGCTCTTTCTCTTCAACACCTTCGGCTACAACCGTCTTGTCCATCGAATGGGCCATGTTTATCAGGGTTTGTACAATTTTCTTATCCATATCGTTATTACAGATATCCTTAATAAATGCCCGATCGATTTTCAGGCAGTCGATAGGCAGGTTTTTCAGATAGCTTAGAGAAGAATAACCAGTACCAAAGTCGTCAATGGATATATGTATGCCCCGGGAGTGCAGCCTGTGTAGCGTCTCCATGGCTGCCTGGATATTGCTCATTAGAATTGTCTCGGTTATCTCTACCTCAAAAAGCCGTGGTGGAACGTCATATTTCTCTAGAGCGGTAAAAATGTTTTCAACAATATCTTGTTGCACTAGTTGCACGCTAGACAGGTTGATTGCAATTTTACAGTCCTGAATTCCTTCGTCTATCCAATGCCTTATCTGTTTGCAGGCCTGTTTAATAACCCAGTCACCAATTGGAACGATCAGGCCGTGTTTTTCGGCAAATTCTATGAACTCAGAGGGAGGAAGCAGGCCACGCCTGGGGTGATCCCAGCGAATCAGCGCCTCGGCGCCAACAATTTTACCCGACTTCATATGCTGTTTTGGCTGGTAAAAAAGTTGCCAGTGTTCATGTTCTATCGAATCGCGCAGGTCCTTATCCAGTTTTAGGTGTTTGGTCGACAGATCCTGCATATGCTGGTCATAGAACTGATAATTTGATTCGAATTTCTGGCTTTTGCAGTATTGCTTCGCGGTCATCGCATTATTCAACAACTCTTCGACCGTATTGGCATCTGCCGTGTAAATACTGACGCCCACATGGCAGGACAGATAGATAGTATTGCCACCGATTTCAACCGCCTTGTTTATCACGTCGAGTAGCCTTTTGACCGCCCAGGTGACCTGCTCTACATTAGGTAAGTCGGTTAACAACACGGTAAATTCATCACCGGCATAGCGTGAAACCGTTAAGCGGGAAATGCCATCGCTCTTACGGAAAGTAGTGTTTAAACGACTGGCTACTTCCTGCAATAAGGAATCTCCGATAGATCGCCCCAGGGTCGCGTTCACCTGACTAAACCTTTCGATGTCAACGACGAGCACAGCGGTTACCTGGTCTTGACGAATCCCGCGTTCAATAGCCTGGTTAACACGATCATAAAAAAGCACCTGATTGGGTAGTTTGGTCAATGAGTCATAACTTTGAGCGTATTCGAGTTCTTCAGAAAATTGTGAAGCGATACTTTCAAGCTCATCAATACGATTTTCCAGGCTCCTGACTTCTTCTGTATCACCAGAAACTGGTTTTAAACTCAGGGTCTCTTCTTGCTGATTATCTTCGTCAGTAATTACCCTCTCCGACTCCGGTTGCCAGCGGACTACCCGGTTGCGTCCCGCCTCCTTGGCCACGTAGAGAGCCTCATCGGCGAGATTAGTTAGTTCGTCGGGATTAGCGGATTTGTCGAAAATACTGGCGACGCCGATACTGGCGGTCACGCGTGGTCCGCCTTCAAATCGTTTGGTCGACTCGTCTTTCATTCTTAGCCGGATACGCTCCGCGACGGTGGTAGCGATTTCAATGGTCTGACCAGGAAGGACCACGCAAAATTCCTCGCCACCGTAACGCCCTACCAGATCTCCCTGGCGGGTATTAGATTGCAGAATTTCTGCCAGCAGTTTAATTACCAGGTCACCGGTAGCATGGCCGAAGTTATCATTGACGAATTTGAAGTGGTCGAGATCAACCATAAAACAGCTGAGTTCGGTCTCTTCTTCACGGGCTGTAATGAACAGACCTTCGAACTGGTCTGCAAGGGAACGACGATTTAAACATCCGGTTAACGGGTCGCGAGTAGCAAGATAGTGTAGCTCCTTGTTTTGTTCCTGGACCCGACCCTTGGTTTTTTTCAGGCTTGTCACCAGGGTTTCCAGGTCGGTGTTGCGCTGCTCCAGTTCGGTTACATCATCCAGGGTAATTAAAACGCCCTGTACCTTGTCTGTGCCTCCGTCGATTGGTGAGGCATTTAAAACGAATTTAATCGGTTTATTGTCAGCCGATTTCAATATCAATTGAGCACCAATAGAACTCTTGCCACTCTTCAGGACTTTAATCCACGGGTATTCAGTCCCGGATTTTTGCACTGAGATACGTTCCCATTTAAATTCAGAAACCTTGAGGCCGATTAATGACGCGGACGAACGTCCAATAGTTTTGCCAAACGCCTTGTTAGCGAGGAGTATCTGTTCGTGCTCGTCGATGATGATGACACTTTCCGAAAGCGCATCGAAGGCCGCGCTAACCCGTTCCGGAATAACTGCCGAAGGGTCGAGTTGTCTGAGTGTTCTGAGCATAAACACCAGGTAAACAAAATATCCCATCAACAGCACGAAGGCAGCCAATTTGAAAATCGGCTTCTCGAAGTAGCCGAGGAAAGTGTCACTTTTTAACGCTTCAAAGCGGAACTCCACATTCCCCCACAATTGCTTATTTTGAAAGATGGGAACCAGGACGTGGGTAGAAGTTGAAATCTTTTCAAAATAACCATGCCATAACTCGGCATGATTGTTGGACTGGAATATCATTTGTCCTGCTTCTAACCGAATGCCGGCAGATAATA
>JACZQS010000212.1 GCA_022545625.1 Pseudomonadota bacterium | reverse complement strand
GGGAGAAGTACAACAATGGCGACAATCTCCTGTTTCGGCGCAGGGACTTCCTGGATCCTCATAGCTCCCAACTGATCACGGATCTCAGGGAGATCGCTGACAACGAGATCGACGAAAAGCTGGACTTCTTAATCAACGCATGTACCGGTACCAAACGGGCATCGAGCCACAACCGTCGGGACAAGGCAGCGGCCAGGAAGCTGGGCGTAACCAAAACGAGCACCACCACCGTGAAATCGGGCTCCTGGCTCAGCGATCACGTTGAAGACTATGGCGGCCAGAGCGAAAACAGGGAAATCAGGCTTCCTCCCCGGAGTCCCGCTGGATTGCGAGAGAGGTTGATAGAATGGCTTCGACCCTGATAATGACCCTGAACCTATTGAATCGGCGCTAGCTTCAACTCACCGACCGTCGCTGAACCCTGGGGCAGTGGATAAAACTGGATTTTTGCACGTCTGCTATGTGGATACTATTTGCTGCTGTTTCTCGATTGGAATAATCCTAACTCATGACATCGCATATCCTGGCATTAATCAACTCGCGTAAGGTACTGAAACTGACCGGTACTCCAGAGGCGTCATTCCCTGCAGCCGGGTAAATTACCTCGAACCGGGACAGGCTTTTATCGATTAAAATTGGTAGGCGATCTATCCCAAAAGGGCAAACACCACCTGGCCTGAAACCGGTCTCTGCCTCGGTCTCCTCGGCAGTGGCAAACCTGGCCTTGACCCCAAGCGCCGCTTTCAGCTTCCTGTTATCCACGCGTTTGTCACCAGCACAGACGATTAGCCGAAACTGGCCGTCTTTACCCTTGAACAACATCGATTTGGCAATCTGACCCACCTCGCATCCGATTTTAGCAGCTGCCAATTTAGAGGTAGGGGTGCTTCCAGCCTCGAACTCGAGAGCTTCGAGACCGTGCTGGTCGAGAACTGTTTTGACCTTTTCCGGGATCATTGGGAAGTTGTTATAATACTTGTTAAATTACCAGCCCAAGTTTAGACGAGAGGTGAATTATGAGCTACAGCAATTTGAGGGGCCACTGCTACTGTGGAGCAGTCAAATTTGAAGCCTCTGGCCAACCCGTTTGGGTGGGTCATTGTCATTGCGAAAGCTGCCGGCGCGCCAGCGGCTCGGTGATGACATCTTTTGCCACCTACCACCTCGATAAAGTTAAATTTACCGGCACGATGCCCGCCCGATTCCCAACTGACGACGGCGTGGTTCGCAGTTTCTGCGGACATTGTGGTTCACCGGTAGCCTACGAATCCAGCAACAAAAAAAATCAAATAGATTTGCATCTGGGCCTGTTTGACGATCTCGAACAAGTCAAACCCCAGGACCACACCTACTATGCCGAAAAGGTAAGCTGGCTACAGGCTGATGAACACTTGCCGAAGAGAACATAAAAGGTCAAAAAGGGGACGTGACTAATTTCGCTCTTTTCGTCGCAAATCGCTTCCGTGTCAGTAGTTTTTACAATCGGCGATTAATCTGCATCCTTTAAATAGTGACGTCTTCTAACTGAATTTCGTCGACAGTTTCACTATTGCCACTTCCCGCAAGCCGATCCAAACGAATTTCATTTGGGATTTTCAACGCTCATTGTGAATTCCTTAAATTGACCATATCGGTTAACAAGTTTTTCTACATACGGCCTCATTTCTTCCACGGTTAAAACACCACTTGCACGCTTGGGGACTATTTCTTCCGGGAAATCACGACTGTAAGATCCGATCATACCCATCTTGGTTCTCAGTGCCCTGTCTCCCCGTAATTTGAGACGATATATTCCAGTAGGGGTTGAACTATATTGAACTTCACTAATTGGGGTAAAAACAAAATTATTCAAGTTCCAGCTATCTGGACGTAATGAGTTGTACAAAGCTGCCGCAAGCACTGCATTTGACAAATCGTATGGACTGGGAACAGCATTTTTCAAATTTTCAACAATTTGAGATCTGCATATATATTCATGGGTAGACAGGGCAACTGGATGATTAGAATCAATGCACGAGAAATATTTTTTTACATGGGTATGCAATAGATCTAGTTCACTATATTGTTTCATTAAAGCGGTTAATAGTTCCATGTTGGCTTCCACCGAAACGCTTGAATCGGTTTCTTTTCCCAGTAACACAAGCTTTCCGGGGACGTATGCCCAGATCCTTTCTTTCGTAGTCTCCTGTGTTGCTCTACGGACAAAGTTAAAAGCTTTTTCCCTCGGCATGTATTGAATTGGCCTGTCAAAAATAGAGCTGTGATGGTAATCATCCGCTGCCTGGGCCAGGGGTAAATTTATCGGCATTGCCCTCTGCCCATTTGCCCCACTAGATCCTACGAACGCAACTGCTGCGACTGCAATGACCGCCTGACGCATCTGTTTTTTCCCAAACTTCACCAAAGCAATTCCTAATTAATCGTCCGGCTATCGACAGAGCCCCGGCCAATGCCCGACGCGTACAGGCAGAAGATTACCTTCGTGTCGGTTTTTGATCCGACCAGCACCCATTGGTCACGGTCCTTGCTGATCAAGGAGGTGATGACCTCGACCAACCGGCCCTGGGTATCGTGAATTTTGTATTGCGTGATTTTACCACCAGTGAAGCCAGCCTTCATTACCTCGAAATTGGGGATGATGGGTGAACACTTGCCGTTTGGGAAAATTTTCTTCAAAGAAAAATAATGGCCATCGGCCCGGGCCCCGAAAGGTTCCGCCAACAACAGCATCACCACCGCGACTAAGATCACCCTCATAATTAGCCCCCTGGGCTTTCCCAGATCGTTAATAATCTTTAGAAAAGGGTAGGTAACTATTTTCGATTTCCCCTCTTTCCCTGTCACATCCCCTCGGTGTCAGTAGATTATACAGTTGATGAATTCTATATCCTTTAAATAGTTTCGTCCTCTTTTATGATACGAGGAACATGGACTACCGAAGCTGTTGCTTCACGAAGTCGAAGATATCGTCAACAACTGGAGTGCTGGATTGTAACGGAATAGAGAGGGCAGCCAGAATTTCAACATGGCCGATGCCATCGTATATATGTGTTTCCACGGCCCCCCTATGGGCCCGGATTTTTTCGGTGAGATTAATAATATTCCTGGGTTTTACCTGGGTATCGTCGTCCCCATACAGTAATAGCAGCGGTGGTTCTGTTCCATCGACAAAGTTAATTGGTTGGGAGTCGGCGTAACGGGTTTCCGGACCAAACACGGCGTATTGATAGGGTTCAGTGTGGGGAAGAAAGTCGTAGGGGCCAGACAGCCCAATAAATCCCTGGATCGCCTGGTAGGTATCCCTATCCAGATAGGTTTCATCCAGGGTTAGCATCGCACCCAAATGGGCACCGGCAGAATGCCCCATGATAAAGATTTTCCCTGGATCCCCGCCGTACTGCCTGATATTGCGATGTACCCATTCGACCGCACGGCGGGCATCGTCAATAATTTCCGGGAACTTCACCGCTGGATGGCGGCGATAATCGGCCAGCACCGCATTGTAACCCCGGGAGGTAATGGCTTCTGCCACAAACAAATAGGCCACTTTATCTAGAGTTCTGCATCCTCCCCAACAACCACCGTAAAAGAAGATTATGGTTGCGGGTCGCCCGGCATCGTTGGCAGGAAGGTTTTCCGGCCTGTACACGGAAAGATGCTGGAGTTTGTCCGGGCCGTAGGGAATATCCTCATAGGCTGAATAATCCGATAATGCCGCCAGGCGGTTTACCACGAACAAACTCAAATCGGTACAGCCGGGGAGGGTCAATAAAAGCAGCGGGATGATTTTAATCCGCGACAGGAAATTATTCGCTGACCAAATCATTCCTGGTGACCAGGAAAGTTCACCAAAAAGTAATCCGAGAAGATTCGAGGTTCAGGTCCGGTTATTCGCCCTGGATAGTATTTGTAGTAGACCCGGATCAACGCCGGACTGCTATCGCCTTGAGTTGATCCCCCTGCTTTTCGAAGTCCACCTGAATCGTGCCTTTGGCGCCCTCGAGATCCGACAAAATCTGGGGGTCGGCGATAAAACTGATTGGAACACCCAGCATCATGTCGAGGATGGTAAATTGATTTTCTTCCTTGTCGACACTCATCAGTGCACCGACATGTGTAGTACTGTCTGGTATTCCGCATGCATTACCTGCAAACGAAACAAGCAAACCGAACGTGAACGCAATAGCCAACATTAACTTCTTCATCACAGAACCCCCCAGCAGGTTGGTATTAAATTTAAATGTCGAGTACTAATCTCGGCCCAACTTGGACGCGAGCGGTCCAGTATAGTTCACACTGCCCCCTGATAGGTGACAGCAGATATTTTACCCAACTCGATTGGGCGTTGCTTGTATTCGACAAAAAATCAGGCTTTCCTCAGTATATCTTCAGATTGTTGGTCCAGAATTCGAGTTTACAGGTCGACATGTGTTGCCTGCAAATCGAATAGGAGAAACAGCAATGACTTATCTAAAGATATTAATATATGCCCTGGCTACCTTGATGGCCACATCTACACTGGTTTTTGCCGATGACGATGATGATGACGCTCTGTTAGATCCGGCCTCGCTGGATTTGCCGGACTACTTGTCGCTGCCCGTCCTACCCCCTCGCTAACCCCGCGAGACCTGCCCCGTATGGAGGTCGCATCGACTGTCGCTGAGATGCGCGCGCTCCGGCGTGCGTATGTCGGCGACGTCGGATTTGTGCCGACGCTCGGCTACCTGCACGCGGGGCACGTCTCACTTCTGCGCGCATCCCGCGAGCAGAACGACCACACGGTGGCGAGCATCTTCGTTAACCCGACCCAGTTCAACCGCC
>JACZQS010000211.1 GCA_022545625.1 Pseudomonadota bacterium | reverse complement strand
TTCATAGTGGCCAAGATCGAGATCAGTTTCGGCGCCATCATCGGTAACATAAACTTCGCCGTGCTGGAAGGGGCTCATAGTACCCGGATCGACGTTGATATACGGATCCAGTTTGATCATCGAGACACTGAGTCCCCGCGCCTGAAGTATTGTAGCCAGAGAGGCGGATGCAATGCCTTTGCCCAGTGATGATACGACACCACCGGTAATAAAAATAAATCGGCTCATAGACCTTAAAAAAACTAGAGAAGTAACAACACAGGTTGGACAGAAACAATAGCAGAATCCACATTTGAAGACAATCCGCATCTGTCCTGGGTCAACGAAATGTTGATTAATTACCTATCATGGTCGGTCGCCACAGGCTGCTGGATCATCAGCAAAAATCAGAAATTCTAATATACTCAATACCTATGCAATCCTTAATAATCGAGAGCAATCAAGCCAATTGTCGGCTGCTGGATAATATTCTGGGGCAACAGGGTTTCGATAGTGACATCTGCGGCAATATCGACACCGCGCGCTCTTATATCGATTCCGAAAATTACGATATCATTTGTATCAACCATCAGCTGAAAGACGGTGAAAGCAGCGAGTTCGTCGAATATTGCAATAGTCACCCGCGTAATCGCAATACACCGATATTGTATCTGACCGACATACAAACCCCCGAAACCCAATTGAAATCGCTGCGGATTGATAAATTTATCAATATGCAGAATAAACAGCGGATTGCGGACCAGATTATCCATTTTGTCGAATCCCGTCTCGACCCGGTGTTTTCTGAAGGTCGGATCCTGTTTATCGAAGATAGCAAAACAGTAGCCGCGGTAATACTGTCCCAGCTTAAAAATACCGGTTACCAGGTTGAACATTATCGGAGCGCTGAGGACGCCTGGGCAGCATTTGAAAACGAGGCTGCGTATGGTTCGGATAGCAAGGCCTTTGACCTGGTCATTACCGATATTACGCTTGCTGGCAATATGTCCGGCCACGAACTGGCTGAAAAAATTCGCGCACTCGACGGTGCGCGAGGATTTATACCGATAATTGCTGTCACCGGTGACACCAGTGACGAATTGCGTTTGTCACTATACCAGAGCGGGGTCAATGATTTTATCCAGAAGCCAATTTTGTCCGGCGAACTTCTGGTACGTATTCGCAATTTGATAACCACTAAGCGACTACTCGACAAGGTCCATGATCAACGCCGTGAATTATTTGCACTGGCAACCACAGACAAACTCACTGGCTGCCAAAATCGTCACAGCCTGATGGAATTTTCAGGGAAGTTTTTTGCACTGTCTTCGCGGCAGCGATACCCGATCAGCATGCTGGTTATCGACCTCGATCACTTCAAAGCAATCAACGACACTCACGGGCATGCCACCGGTGACCTGGTACTAAGCTCAGTGGGTAATCTATTGAACCAGTTTTTCCGCAAAGGTGATCTGGTTGCACGTTTTGGTGGCGAGGAATTCGTTGTGTTAATGAGTCACTGTGACCAGCCGCTGGCCCAGACAAAAGCGGAAAAATTACGCCAGGCAATCGAAGACCTGCAACCCGATGGCATAAAAATCACTGCCAGCATCGGTTTCACGTCTCGACAGGCTGATCAAAGCGGCGAATTTGATGTACTTTTCAGCAGCGCCGACAAGGGTGTTTATACGGCCAAGGAAAATGGTCGAAACTGCCTGGTATATATACCCATCGAAGCATAGTCGACCATTCGAGTTCAGGGTTTTGTCGCTAAAAAAAATGCTCTTCGCGGTGCGGGAAGGCCTTCTACCGTCATAGCGGTATTATTTTGATCGAGACTTTCAGATAAAGATTCGAATTGCATCCAGTCAGTAGTTCGTTGCTCCTGGCTGGTAGTAATACTGATATCAACGATACGGGTATCGACAAATCCGCAACGTTGCAACCATTTCTGCAACTCGCTGGCACTGGGTAGAAACCATACATTTTTCATTCTCGCATAACGCTCGGCTGGCACCAGGACATCTCCCGACCCGCCTTCGATCACCAGCGTTTCAAGACACAACTGCCCGCCAGGGGCGAGTAGACCTTTCAACTGGAAAAGATGATCGATCGGACTCTTGCGGTGATAAAGTACGCCCATCGAAAATACGGTGTCGAACCAGCACATATCATCAGGCAAATCTTCTATGGCCAGGGGCAACAGATGGATATCGGTTCTATTCAGGTATTTATTCACCGCCTGGAATTGCAGGTTAAAAAGCACCGATGGCTCGATGCCGATAACTGTTTTCGGAGCCTGGTCCAACATACGCCAACAATGGTATCCATTGCCACAACCAATATCGAGTACGCGTCGATTTTGCAGCGACGCCAGGTGGGGTAATATTCTCTCCCATTTAAAATCCGAGCGCCATTCGGAATCAACCAGAACCTGGGCGAACCGGTAGGGCCCTTTGCGCCAGGGCATTAACCCCTTCAACGCCCGTAATAAAAGATCCCGGTACTCGCATTCGCCATCTATGGTAACGGCTGGCAAGTCAAAACAGCCCCGCGGATTATCGATATCCGGTAACTGGGATATTGCAGCCGACCATCGTCGATAGTCACCATGGTGGATAAGCCAGTTGCCCTGTTGAGACTCCAGCTGCTTAACCCATTTATCAAATCCGGCCTCTTCCAATTCAGAGAAGAGTAATTCGAAACCCATTACTTAATAGCCAGGTAAGAGACAAAATTGAAGCAACGAAAACATTGATAAACCTCGCTAAACCCGGCCTGTTTAAGCCTCTGCTGGTGCATGGCTTGCGAATCGGGCAGCAGAACATTTTCAAGCGCGGTACGTTTCTGACTAATTTCCAGATCGCTATAGCCCCGCATCTTCTTGAAGGCCTGGTGCAATTGCACCATGTGCTGGTTTTCCAGCTCCGGGTCGAGTACAACCTTTTCAGACAACACCAGCACACCCCCTTCATTCAGACCCCGGGCGATACCGGTTATCAGGGATTGTCTTTGGTCGCGGTCGATAAACAGCAAGGTCAGGTTCAGCACTACCATCGAAGCATTGCTAATCTCAATATTCTGAATATCATCACATCGCCAATCAATATTGCCAGAATCACCGAACTGCTGGCATTTGCGAATCATCGAGGGAGAGTTGTCCACCGCAATGATGGCACAATCGAGTTTCCGGGTTTGCTCAGCTATTAATCGAGAAACTTCGCCCAGTGAACAACCGAGGTCGTAAATATTGCTCTTATCGCGCACGAAAACACTGGCGTAAAGAGCTATCATTTGCAATAACAACTCGTAGCCAGGAACCGATCGTGTGATCATATCCTGGAATACGCGCGTCACGTCCTCATTAAACTCGAATGCCTTGACATCGCTCAGGGGTTTTGCAAATACCCGATCCTTGTTCGATCGTTTAGGCATTTGGAACAATCCTGCCATCATTCAGCGGAAGGTTACTATTGATTCCAACCTGACTGATGGGGCCACTCCGGCTGTTATACGTAGTTGACCTGTCTACGATCAAAACCACAGGCCAGCAAGCTCATCATCCAGGTATACCTGTGGCGTTACCGGTCTCTTCCAGGGGGGAATTTTATGTTTCTGGAACAGGCGCTTAAGCCGATGACTATCCGGACTCGGACCCTGATTTTTTAGCCTGAATTTCAGTTTGATCGATTGACCGCTGTCTTTCTGGTTGAGACGAAGAAATATCGATTTCCGTTCGAGTTTTAGATCCAATTCCTTAATATTCAACCTGGCCGAATGGTTGAATTCATAGCCTGCCCGCAGAGGTACCTGGCTATTCTTATAAACGATATACAAACACTGGTTGTAGACCCGGATTTCATATCCACTACCACTGACTACGGGCATCGAATCGGTCCTGGAATTCAATTGTCTGATCAGTTCATTTAACCTGCTTTGGGGTAAACTCGCGCAATCGTATTTTTTCAGCCAGTACCTGATCAAATTTTTTTGTCTCGAGTAGGAAAGTTGCTGAAAAGTATTACGGCAGAGTAGATCCCTACTCTCAGTTTCGCTCTGGTATCGAACCTGTTGGTAATCCTGGGCCCCTAGTTCTTCCAGTACTTGTTGGGTTTCTGCCTGAATGGTAATGACCGACCGAATCGACTCAAGGTATCCGGGCCAGCGGTTTTTTATCTTTGGAATCACCTGATGGCGTAAATAATTCCTGTTAAACCGCTGCGATTTATTGCTTGGATCATCGTACCATTTTAGTCGGTGGCGTTGGGCATAGGCCAATATATCGGCACGAGAAATTTCGAGCAATGGTCTGACTAAAATCGAACTGCCGATAGTCCTGCGATACGCAATGCCCCTGAGTCCCGAACTACCCGAGCCTCTCAAGATGTTTAGCAATAACGTTTCAGCCTGGTCCTCAGCATGGTGTGCCGTCATTAAGCAGTCGGTCGGGGTTAAAGCCTGTTCGAACAGCGCGTAACGCGCCTTTCTCGCCTCCGATTCCAGATTGGCCATGTCTGGATCAAGGTTTAAATGGCTCACCTCAATATCCAGCTTATAGCGGTCAGCCACCGACCTGCAAAACGCTTCCATTTCATCGGCTACCGCCTGTAAACCGTGATTGATATGCCAGGGTAAGATTTTTAAGGGCGCTGGATGTGCATTCAGCAGATGCATCAAGACACAGGAATCGACACCGCCGCTAAACGCAAGTACGACTCGCTCGATTTCTGCAGAAATTGAACCGAGGCAATTTTCCAGTTGAATACTGAGCCCTGAATTGGATTTCATCGAATCACCCGACACAGGGAGGGACCCTGTATTGAACTTTTTTAACCCTCTTTATACTGACCGAAATTCATTA
>JACZQS010000210.1 GCA_022545625.1 Pseudomonadota bacterium | reverse complement strand
GTCCGAGTCACGCAGTCGTTATATTCGACAAATAATCGCTGCACAGGGTGATGCCAGCGAGTCACTGGATGAAAAAATCTATAGCGCGGTAAAGAAACAGGCGAAACTTAAAGGCCTGATCTACGAGAGTGAATCCGCCAGTTATTAAACCGGCTGGGTAGTGACAAGCGGCTGGTCCGGAAAAACTCCGGATCAGCCTTTTTTAGGCCTGCTAGCAATTCAGGCCGCGGCGGTCTCCGACGAGTCCTGGCGAAGTTTTCCGCTGGCATTGATCCCCAGTTTTTCGAACAACGCCAGGTCCTCGTTTTCATCGGGATTTGGCGTGGTCAGCAACTTGTCACCGTAAAAAATAGAATTCGCACCGGCCAGAAAGCATAGCGCCTGCATTTCTTCACTCATATCATTGCGTCCGGCCGACAGGCGCACGGTGGACTTCGGCATGATGATGCGGGCCACCGCTATCGTGCGCGCGAATTCAATCGGGTCGAGCGGCTCGGTGCCATAAAGCGGTGTATTTTCGACCTGAACCAATAGGTTGATTGGCACGCTTTGCGGATGTTCGGGTAAATTTGCCAGTTGCTGCAATAATGCCGCTCGATCCAGATCGGTTTCACCCATACCGATTATCCCGCCAGAACAGACGTTAATGCCTTCGACGCGCACATTTTCCAGGGTATCGAGCCGGTCCTGATAGGTCCGTGTGGTAATTATTTCTTTGTAGTACTCGGGCGAGGTATCCAGATTGTGATTATAGTAATCTAGCCCGGCTGCCTTGAGTTTTTTGCTCTGCGGTCGTGTCAGCATTCCCAGCGTAACACAGGTTTCCATACCAAGATCCTTTACCACGCTTATCATTTCGATCACGCGGTCGAGATTCTTGTCGGTAGGATTGCGCCAGGCCGCCCCCATACAAAATCGGCTGGCGCCATTGCTCTTCGCATTCAACGCTGCCTGTTTGACTTTGTCGACCGACATCAGGCGTTCGCGTTCCAGCCCGGTATCGTACCTGGCGCTTTGCGGACAATAAGAACAGTCCTCCGGGCAGGCTCCGGTTTTAATGCTCAGCAACGAACTAATCTGCACCGCATTGGGATTGAAGTATTGCCGGTGCGTGGTCTGCGCCTGAAATAATAAATCATTGAAAGGTTTCGCAAAAAGCGCTTTAATTTGTTCGAGCGTCCAGTCGTGCCTGATCGCCAGTACTAGATCGGTCATGGTTTCAGTAATATTGGATTTGGATAGAACAGCAAGTCTATTGCAACAAAGGGAATAGTCAATGTCAGGGAGACGAATACTAGCGAAGATTCAACATTTATCTGCGCATCTGCTGGACCCCGGGTTATGCCTCGGTTGCGCCCATGACCTCAAACCAGGGCAGTATTTCTGCTCGACTTGCATCACCGAACTCAAAATTATTAACAACCCTTGCTGGTTGTGCGGCCTCGAAAATCAAACCAGCGGCAACTACTGCGCAGCCTGTTTACACCGCCCTCCAGGATGGCAGAAACTGGTCGCCCCGCTGAATTATCAGGGCCTGGCTCGCGATCTTTTGCTTCAACTCAAATTTGCCGAGAGCCTGCATCTAGCCAACAGTCTTGTGAGCAGCGTCATCCATCGTTTCCAGCCCAGCAAGCCCGCTCCCGAAGTATTGTTACCGGTACCTTTGCATCGTAATCGTTTGCTCGGTCGTGGTTACAACCAGGCCCTTGAAATTGCTCGAACACTGTCGTATTTGCTCGACTTGCCTGTCGATACCCAGGCCCTGTGTCGAATCCGCGATACCGACAGCCAGTCTGGATTAAGTGCCTCCCAGCGCCAGAAAAACATTCGCAATGCCTTTGTTTACCAGCCTGCTAAGCCCTGGTCGCACGTCGCCGTGGTCGATGACATCATCACCACCGGCTCAACCGCCGGCGAAATCACAAAAACCCTGCACCGTGGCGGTGTCCAGTGTGTGGAGATCTGGGGGCTGGCGCGGGTTTCGAAGTAACTTATGGATTATGGGGAAACTTCCCATTGACCTTGACCCAATCATTTCTAGCCGCTATGGTGGTTGATCCCAAGACCGAACATACGGTGCAGGGTTAATTATCAAACGGAGGTTTATAATGAAATACAAATTACTAACTGTCACTCTTGTTGCCCTAGTGACCTGGGTCGGTACGGCATATGCCGATACCCGTCCAGGCCTGACGGTCGCAGTTACACAACTGACAAGACATCTCGATCCGATGGGAGCAAATTCCAACGTCAATGAACGGGTTGGCGAGAATATCATAGAAAATTTGATTCGCTACAACTGGAAAACTGCCACGGTGCAGCCTGGTCTCGCAACCTCATGGAAGATGATCAACGCCACCACCCTGGAATTGAAAATCCGCGATGGCGTCAAATGCCATGATGGTACTGATTTCACTGCCGAGGACGTAGAGATCATGTTTGGCCCGAAGCGCTACGGCACTGAAGACGCCAACGGCCCCGGATATGCGATCGGCAAGGCGTTTTTTAACACGTTCAAGGAAGTTAAGGCTATCGGCGGCAACAAAGTACGGATCGTGACCAATGAACCGGATCCATTGCTGCTCAACCGACTGTCGGGCTGGATGGGCCAGGTGCCTTGCGCCGACGCCTACCTGAAGGTCGGGGACTGGGATAAATGGGGCCAGCAGGTTGTGGGGACCGGACCTTACAAGATCGTTTCCGTCAAACCCGGCGAGTCGCACAGCCTGGAAGCTTTTGACGGCTACTGGGGTGTTAAGGCGCCAGTCAAAAGTGTCACTTACAAGGTCGTGCCGGAAACTGCCGCGCGCATCGCCGGTCTGATTACTGGTGAATTCGATTTTATCACCGAGATTCAACCCGACCATTTCAAGACGATTTCTGATAACGATGGTACCGAAATTGGTGGTGGTGCGATCCGCAACATCCGTTTCATGCCCTACGATACGCGTCATCCGGCTTTGCAGGATAAGCGAGTCCGTCAGGCCCTGAACCTGGCGATCGATCGTGAGCTGCTCATCAAGGCAGTATTCAACGGTATGTCTACTGTTCCCAACGGCTTCCAGATGAAGTCGTTCGGCGATATGTATATCGCTGATCATAAAGGAGCCCAGTACAATCCGGATAAGGCCAGGAAGCTGCTTAAGGAAGCCGGGTATAAAGGCGAAGAAATTTCCTTTCGTTACCTGAAGGACTACTACACTGGCGAAGTGTCAACCGTGCAGATTCTCGAGCAGATGTGGAGCGATGTAGGGTTTAACATCAAGCTGGATCTCAAGGAGAACTGGGGGCAGATCCAGGAAGATGATGTGGCCGAAGGTCGGGGAATCATCAATTGGTCCGGCACCGCATACCTGAATGATCCGGTTGGCCAGGTACGCCGTCTGTTCGGTCCGGACGGGTACTTCCAGCGCCATAGTTACTGGGATGGTTCGACGTTTAATGCGGCTTCCGATGGACTGATGTCTACTGATCTCAAGACGCGTCAAGCTACGTTCACCAAGTTGCTTGCGGTATGGGAAGACGAAGCCCCGGCGGGCTATTTGTACGTACTGCCGATGTTCTACGGCAAATCTACCGCGTTCAACTGGACGGCCTCAGATACTGGCCTGATGGATTTCCGCGCTGATAATCTCTCTGTCAACTAGAGCGGATCTCTGGTAATGCACTTCTGGCGATGGTGGCGGGCGAATAGCCCCCACCATCGCTTTTTTTAGAATTTAGAAATCATTGAGGAAAGGATGAGCACAATCCTGAACCTCATTGATCTAAAGGTCGCGTTTGGTCCCAGGCCATCTCAGGCACTGCCCGTCGTTCACGGTATCGACTTTTCTGTCGAGGCCGGCGAAATCATGGGCCTGGTAGGAGAAAGTGGTTCAGGAAAGAGTGTTACCTGTCTCGCAGCCATGGATCTGGCAGGTCCACAGGCTCACATTTCGGGAAATGTAATGTTCGGCGGTAAAGACCTGATGACATTGTCCGAGCAGGAAATGAGCAAGCTGCGAGGACGGGAACTGGCGATGATCTTCCAGGATCCGATGTCGTCGCTGAACCCGGTCAAGACGCTCCGTAATCAGATGTTCGAGGCCATTCGCCTCAATAACCCCGATTTTTCCAAAGCAAATCGTGGCGACCTCGAGGCCGAGACCATTCGGCTGCTCGAAGAGGTCGGTATCCCCGAGGCAAAGAGCCGCCTTTCCGCCTATCCACATCAGCTTTCCGGGGGTATGAGCCAGCGTGCCATGATTGCGATGATGCTTGCCGGTTCACCGGCGCTGTTGATTGCGGATGAACCAACCACCGCACTTGACGTTACCATACAGGCTCAAATTCTCCGGTTGTTGAAGGGATTGTGCGAAAAGCGTGGCATGGCCATAATTCTTATCACCCACGATCTGGCCGTGGTTGCGGAAACCTGCGACCGGATCGCCGTCATGTACTGTGGACGCATCGTCGAGACGGGCGACGTAGCGTCGGTATTCGGTTCGCCAAGGCATCCTTATACATATGGTCTTCTCAACTCCCGGCCACGTCCAGATCGGGGTGATTTCCGCTTGACGCCGATTGGCGGAATTGTGCCCCCGCCCGACGAACTACCGGATGGCTGCGCTTTTGCACCGAGGTGTTTCAAAGCCTCCGAAGCCTGTAGGCAATCGGTTCCACCTTTCGAATTAATGGATGCACGCGGGGCGGCCTGTTTCCATCCTGTTGCACCCGCTAAAAACACTCGATTCGAGGGGGCGCATGATTAATACGCAGCAGGAATCAGCGGATCCACTGTTATCGGTAAGTGATCTGCGGCTGACTTTCAATACAGGATTTGGCGGATGGCTCGGGAACCGCCGTCAGGTGCGT
>JACZQS010000209.1 GCA_022545625.1 Pseudomonadota bacterium | reverse complement strand
AGATGATCATCAAAGCCGCAAGAGCAGCTGCCATCGGCGGTGAGGCATTACCAAAATCGTGCAGGCTGTTGTAAAGCCAATAAACACCGAAGCCGAAATATCCCAGGCCAAACACCCAGCCGATTAAAAGCACTCGACGCAGGGAATGCTGGGTATCCGCCAATACGATCAGCAATGCAGGCAGCAATATGCCGAGGGGCCAAATCGACAGTGGGGCGAACGCGATCGGCATCGTCGAGCCGAGCAAAGCGGCCAGGATCAGGGTATAAGGCAGATTATTTACCAGCTGCGTCTTGCTTATTGTCATCAATGACTTGATATATATGGACGTGCCGGCTATCTGCGCTGAGTACCTTAAAAGTCAGGTTTTCCAGGGCCAGGGATTCCCCACGCTCCGGCAGATGACCAATATGGCCGAGAAGGTAACCACCAATAGTTTCGATTTCGTCATTAATGAAATCAGTTTTAAAAAAATCGTTGAATTCCTGGAGTGGCATCAATGCGCGGACACTATAGCGATTATCGCCATGGTGCTGAATATCAACTTCGTCACCATCGTCATGTTCATCGTCGATCTTGCCGACGATTTGCTCGAGCACGTCTTCGATAGTTACCAGACCGGAAACACCACCGTATTCGTCAACTATCATTGCTATATGACTCCGGTTCTGGCGAAACTCCTTGAGCAGTACATTCAGACGTTTGCTTTCGGGAACAAATGAAGCAGGACGTATGTATTCGTTGATTTCGAATTTCTCAGTATGCTCTACCGACAGTTGAAGCAGGTCCTTGGCCAGCAGTATGCCGACCACATCGTCCCTGTCTTCATCGATGACCGGAAATCGCGAGTGGCCTGATTCGGTGATGATTTCGATAATTTCGTTGAAGGAAATGGAATGTTCGAGAACAATCATCTGTCCCCTGGGGATCATAATATCTCGAACCTGCATGTCCGAGACTTGCAATACGCCTTCGATCATAAAGAGTTCGTCGGCGCCAATCAATTCTCGTGATTGCAGGGTTTTTAACAGGCCCAGTAACTGCTTTTGATCTTGGGGTTCGCTGGCAAATGTACTGAGTATTCGCTCTAGCCAACCCTGCGTCGACCCGCCGTTATCAGCGACAGCCATTTTTGCTCCCGGTACTAATTAAAGTATCAGACATTATACGGATTAGTATAGCCCAGGGTAGACAGAATTTTCGCTTCCAGGGCCTCCATTTCGTCGGCTTCGGCGGCGTTCTGATGATCATAGCCCTGCAAATGCAGCATGCCATGAATCACCATATGGGCCCAGTGCGCCGGTAGCGGTTTGCCCTGTTGCTGCGCTTCCTGCTCCACAATAGGCGCACAGATTACCAGGTCACCCAGACATTCGTAATCGAGATAGTCATTCTCGACCGTAAACGACAGCACATTGGTAGGCGCATTTTTCGCGCGATACTGCGAATTAAGCGCTCTGCTCTCGGCCTCGCCGACCAGGCGGATAGTTTGCTCTAGATTGTCAAACTTTTGCACAAGCGCCGCATTGACCCAGGTTTCGAAATCCTGCTGTACGGGCAGATTGGTCAATGACTCATCGTTTTGCAGGTCAATTTTTGCTCGCATCAATAAACCTCATCGCTCTGAGGCACTGGTTACTGATTATTTTCGAAACGATTGTAGGCTTCGACGATATTCTGTACCAGCGGATGCCGAACAACATCTTTTGAACTGAAATGGATAATGCCAATCGCATCAATTTTGGCTAGTATTTTCAGGCTATGCTGTAGCCCGGAATCGCGATTTTCGGGTAAATCTGTTTGCGTAATATCGCCAGTCACAACCGCCCTGGAACCAAAGCCTATCCTGGTTAAAAACATTTTCATTTGTGCGGGCGTTGTATTTTGGGCCTCATCGAGGATCACGAATGCATTATTCAGTGTCCGGCCACGCATGTATGCCAACGGAGCAACCTCGATGACATGTCGTAATATCAGCTTTTCGACCTTGTCAAATCCGAGCATTTCATATAATGCATCGTAGACAGGGCGCAGATACGGATCGACTTTTTGTGACAGGTCACCGGGCAAAAAACCCAGTTTTTCACCCGCCTCTACCGCGGGGCGGGTCAATATCAATCGGCTGACTTCTTCATTTTCCAGCGCCTGTACTGCCATTGCCACGGCCAGGTAGGTTTTACCAGTGCCGGCCGGGCCGATACTAAAATTGATCACCTTTTTCGCAATATTTTGCAGATAGTCACACTGGAGTTTGGTTTTGGGCTTGATATATTTCTTATTTAGTTTGATCGCGTAGCGTTCAAATTTTTCCAGATCACCCCACCCCGAGTGGTGTAAAACTTCGTCTATCTCGCTAGCTGACAAGGCGTTGTGTTTGCTCATCTCGAGCAATCGTTCGATCGTGGTAATGGACTGGCCGGAAATATTTTGCCGGGAATTGATTGCCAGTGTGTCACCCTTCACCGACAGGCTCAGATTTAACTTGTTCTCCAACTGCTTGATATTTTGGTTGAGCGCACCACAAAAATTAGCTATCTGTGCCGGCGCCATGTTCGAAAGATCGATAGATTTGATTATCTCGTTACCCACTCTCTGCGGAGTTCCTCCCCTGCCTAATTGGCGATAATGCCTTTCAAAGAATTATTCATCGCCCGCGTAATCCCTACATTGACGAACTGACCGATCAATTCATCGGATGCTTCAAAGTTTACCACGCGGTTGTTCTCGGTTCTTCCGGACAACTCCTGGTCACTTTTCCTGGATTTCCCCTCGACTAAAATTCTTTGCGTGGTGCCGACCATTTTTTGCGATACCAGATGAGCCTGTCCGAGGATCTTCTCCTGCAATGCCTTCAATCTGGCCTTTTTCGTGTCCTGGGTGACATTGTCTGCCAAAAACGCTGCCGGTGTACCAGGCCGCTGGCTATAGATGAAACTGAACGAAGTATCGAAGCCAACGTCGCCTATCAGTTTCATCGTGGCCTCAAAATCAGCATCGGTTTCTCCCGGAAATCCGATAATGAAATCGGAAGAAATACTGATATCAGGCCGAATTTCGCGTAACTTGCGAATCTTGTGTTTGTATTCAAGCGCGGTATGTCCGCGTTTCATCATCATCAGGATGCGATCAGAACCGCTTTGAATGGGCAGATGCAGGTGGCTCACTAATTCCGGGACGGTTGCATAAGCCTCGATTAAACTGTCCGAAAATTCAACCGGGTGTGAGGTTGTATAGCGGATTCGATCTATGCCTTCGATAGTCGCGATATAGTGGATCAAAAGCGCCAGGTCAGCCGTGTCCCCATCGTCCATCAACCCACGATATGCATTGACGTTCTGCCCAAGCAGATTTACTTCACGAACTCCCTGGCCTGCAAGAGAGGCCACTTCGGCGATGACATCGTCGAGTGGACGGCTAATTTCTTCACCACGGGTATAGGGCACCACGCAAAAAGTGCAGTATTTGCTGCAACCCTCCATGATAGAGACGAAAGCCTTGACTCCATCCGATTTCGGTTCCGGCAAATGGTCGAATTTTTCGATTTCAGGAAAACTGACATCGACCACCGCTCTACCTGAGATTTTCGATTGCTCGAGCATTTGCGGCAATCGATGCAAGGTCTGCGGGCCGAACACAATATCTACATAGGGTGCCCGGGATCGAATCGCATCGCCCTCCTGGCTCGCCACACAACCACCCACGCCAATCACCAAATGCGGATTTTTCAGTTTGAGTTTTTTCCAGCGACCGAGCTGTGAGAATACTTTTTCCTGGGCTTTTTCCCGGATCGAGCAGGTATTTAATACCAGGAAATCTGCATCCTCTTCATTTTCAGTGACCCCAAGCTGGCAGTCCCGTGCGAGTAGATCGAGCATTTTTGCCGAATCGTACTCGTTCATCTGGCAACCATGTGTTTTAATGAAGACCTTTCCGTTCATACCGGTATTCTATACAAAAGTGCGGAACATACACCGAGTTTATCAGTATTGCCAGTGTTAAAGCCCTTCAATTATGATGGCCACTGGATAAACCAGATGCCTTACCATTGTAGGATGTATTTTACCCAATCACCGAACAACTAATCCAGGGAAATAAACATGATTAAAACAGCCGGAGAACTGATTAAACAGGCGCAAACAGAAATAAAATGCCTGGACGTCGAATCTGCGAAACGCTTATACGAAGCGTCACCCGATGCTGTCATTCTCGATGTTCGTGAAGCCGATAGCGCGGCCGAATCCAAGCTCAACGATTCCATCAATATCTCGCGTGGTTTGATCGAAATGAAGGTCCCGGGTCAATTCCCCAATCCTGACACCGTCATCCTGACCCACTGCGGCGGTGGCGGTCGCGCCACGCTCGCAGCCCTGACCCTGCAACAGATGGGCTATCAGAACGTCTACGCAATTACCGCCAAATACGAAGACATAAAAGCAAGCTTTGATTAAACATCGACGAATCGGAAAAACAGCAGAAACAGGCACGGGGATTTGCGTAGCCGGCTTAGCTCACATGTGCGATAAACTGATCCGGGTCTTCGGGCGTTATGACTACCCTGGTGGCGGGAGTATCGACCAGGACCAGATGTGATTTGGCACCGGTTGTCACGTAGGCCCTGAATATTCCATATTTTTTATTCATACAAATATAATTAAACAAATATTGTGTATTTAAATCAAAAAGTAGTCTGAAATATCATAGAGAAATTTTAAATAACTAATTATAAACTTGATTACAAATATTATTGTTAAAATTTTGATTATTATGTTTTAATGATATTTTGACCCTTTGCCTTATTATAATTTGAATTCCACAAAATTCAGATTG
>JACZQS010000008.1 GCA_022545625.1 Pseudomonadota bacterium | reverse complement strand
ATTGTCTAGACGAGAACCTAGGCGGTCCTTCTCCATCTCGAGGTCGTAACGGGTCTGGAGGTTCATCCAGAAACGCTCGGTAGTTCCAAAGTACTTCGACAAACGCAAGGCCAGCCTCCGCCATTTTGATAAACTCGGATACAGAACCATCGCCGGGGCGTACTACGATGCGGACACACTCGATGACGTCGAGGATTGGATCGGCGCTCTGGAACGCACCAACGGCGCCTGTGGTATTATGTACACCACCTGGTACAACAAATACCCGAAACACCCAGACCCTATGTGTTGGGGATAAACATTGGTAAAAACCTGCATACCCCGGTCGATAACGCAATATCGGATTATCGTATTTGTCTGCAAAAAGTTTATCCACTGGCTGACTATATTAGCCTCAATGTATCATCGCCAAATACCCCGGGTTTGCGCGACTTACAGGGCGAATCCGCACTTGACGAGCTGTTATACGCTATTGACGAAACTCGAAAGTCGCTGCAGGATCAATACCAGTTCAATCGGCCGATCGCGCTGAAAGTAGCCCCCGATCTGGATGACGACGAAATACCGGTGATAGCAGAATTACTTAAAAAACACCAGATTGACGCATTAATCGCGACCAATACGACACTCGATCGTTCCCTGGTTCAAGGACATTCGAATGCAATCCAGGCGGGCGGATTAAGCGGTGAGGCCCTTTGTCAAAAATCACGGGATTTGCTGAGCCAGTTCCACCAGGTCCTGCAAGGTGAAATCCCGATTATTTCGGTTGGCGGCATAAATTCGGCTGAAGAAGTTCGATTGCGAATGCAGCTCGGCGCAAGCCTGGTGCAGTTGTACACGGGCCTGATTTACCAGGGACCGAAACTAGTGCGCGAAGCCGCAGCCGTCAGGCTTTAGTAATCTACAAAGATAATTTTTGCGAGTTCAGTTAACTAGCAGTCTGTCGGACTTAGGGAGAAATCTACTGCGCTGGTGGGAGAGTGAAACCAGGCGCTTGGGCCTGGGCGCATTCCACCCATCACACAGTGATACTGACCAGATATCCGGCAAACTTGCGAATATTGATAACCCCATTATCCAGGATCAGGTATTGCCCCTTGATTGCATCCAGTTGACCTTCCAATTTCGGGGTTTTATCAAGATTAAAGCTGACAATTTTGTTCGGGTATCGTAGTGCCGGATACTGAAAATTCTGGCTGCCGTCTTCAGTAGCGATAATTTCCATATCATCAGTAACTTCATCGTCAAGTTCGGAAGCCACAGCGGGCCAACAGGAATTAAAGACCCGGTACAGGTCCACCGGCTCAACCTCGTTTTTTAACATGGTGCGCCAGTTGGTCCTGTCACTCAGGTGTTTTTTAAACGCTATTTCAATCAGTCCCGAATAATAGCGTTTCGATACCCGCAATATCGGCAATGCCTGCAATGCACCCTGATCGATCCAACGCGTCGGCAGCTGGCTTTCCCGGGTAATACCAACCTTGGCACCAGATGTATTCGACAGGTAGACAATATGCGGTTTCATGCAATGCGATAAACCCCACTCGGGTTCACGGCAGGTGCCAAGGTGGAAATGGCATTTCTCCGGTGACATGATGCACATATCGCACTGGGCAAGGCTGCTAAAACAGGGATAACAATAGCCCTGATTAAAACTTTTATTTATCTTGCGCCCGCAATGGATACATTCAATCTGGTGTAAATATTCGATCGTTATTTTCCCACCCACGCAGTCATTTAGGCGCAGTAAATCCCCGGAAAGCTCGAGTTCATAAACTACCGGATTTTCGTGGCGGCAATGCATCTTGTGTAAGTTGCCCTGATACTTCACGCTTTTTTACCGTTTAATATGAACACCGTTTCTGTCAATCTGGTTAAACCCTGATCGCGCCAGCGGGGTCTTTCATCGAGTACATCATTTTGTTCCAGCCTGTTGATGGAATATTCAGAATTATAGTGTTGCCCGACCTCCGCTGTCGAAACAGCATATGGCGGACCTTTCATTTGAGCCTGGTCGTAATCCAGTGTAATCAAAAGCTGGTCGGTGATTTGTGGGATGATAGATAGCATATGGGTACAGTATCGACCCCGGTTAGCTGCATCGATCGCAATCAACGATGCCCTGTCATAAACCATTTTACAGGCCGATAAATCTTGCCGCTGTAAATCAAAATAATCGCCCTGGATCAGGCTGATATTGCCACTTTTACGCAAAATGAACCGTTCGGATTCTGACTGCTGGTATGTCAGGTCGTGTTCGGAAAAAAATGACACGATTGCGATTTCAGAGAGTTCTATACCGACAACCTGAAACCCCTGCTGCGCAAGCCAGGCAATGTCGTGGGCCTTACCGCAAAGGGGTAGAAATATTGTGTCGCCCTGGTTCAGATTAAATTCGGGCAGATATCGGCAAAGATAGGGATTTACCGTGGGCTCATGGAAACCAATTCGGTTTTGTTTCCATCGATCCCGCCATTGATCAGGATGCATAGGAACCGGCGAAGCAAAAAATTATACCTTAACCTTTTCGCTGTCAACATTCATTGATTTTCGAACTACTAGCCAGGTAAGCGGTTGACCTGGGAGATTTTATTAAAGATGAATAGACGCGGACCGGTCGTGAATACTAGGGATTTCAATTTTTTTGTACTCGAGCAAGTTGTGTCGAAGGTGTTAGATCCGCCCTATAATCGAACCTTGACACAATTGCGCCCATTCTTCTTGGCTACAAATAGTGCCATATCGGCTCGTTTCACCATCGAATTATAATTGCCGGTTTCGTCGGTCATCGCCGCGACACCTATGCTCAGGGTAGCACTCTTTTCTCCAAAATCTGTTTGATACCGAGCTTTCGAAACATACTTTCGTATTTTCTCGGCAAATTTTTCTGCCGCATTCATGTCAATTTCAGGCGTTAAGACACTGAGGCCATTTTGACCATAGCGCCCCAGTGTATCTTTCATTTTATCCACATTGGAAAATATATACCTGACTATGGAGGCAAAAACCCGGTAAGCGACCTGGTCTCCATCCTGTTCGCGCAGTTTGGATAAGCCATCGATCTCAATGATCAGAATAGAGAGAGGATCGCCTTCCAATGCGGCAGTCTGGTACTTTTCCCTTCCAATCCGGTCGGAATTTTCACGACTGAGCAAAGTAATAGTTTTCTTTACCGCGGATTTTCCCTTGCCGCCTTTTTCCTCCTTATCTCCTGACCCTGCCTGGGCGTTGGGATCGATGAAACTTTGATCGGTCATCTCCATATCAGTCGACTGGGTGGTAGACAATTTAGAGGTTACCGTGACATCGCCACTACGCTTCGCCGGTAATGGGGAACTAGCGGGGGCTGAAGCCAGAGCCGAGCCATCTAACACCATCGAGGCATTCCTGGTAGATCGTTTAAAAATCATCATAGCCTGGGCGGCAATACTGACACTAGCCACCATATCCAGATCATTAAACGGTTCCGTTGACCGACGTAAACTAATTATCCCCAACAAATTCGAGTCACTGATAACAGGCACATCCAGACGATAAGACAGTGCTCGTTTCTTTACATTACCTAAGAACCCCTTAACCTCTTCCTGTTCTGCACTAGTGTTTGCCTGCCGGGTTTGAGTGAGTTTGCTCAGCACGTCTTCCGACCACAGGGTTTTGTCATCTTCCTCAAACAGGGCACCTTCCATCTTGTCCGCAACGGGTTTGGGACCCTGTCCTTCGAGTGAGGTAAGAATGTAAGATTCGAATTCGATGACCGATTCGAGATGTTTTTTCAGCAACCCGATTACTTCCCTGAAATCCACAATACCGCTCAGCGCCATATCGAGATCAATCAGGGTAAACGCCCAGGTTTCCTGTCGGTTAGTCATGTCCTGGTTGATATCGGACTGCAAAAACAGCAGCCTGCGTTGACGCTCAAGAATATAGGAGAGATAGGCACCGATTAGCACGGCTGAGAGTAATAGAACTGCCACGATAACCATCCAGAATACGGATACTTCGGTAAAATGCATTGCGTATAAAAAAACACTCGCCATCACCAGTGTAACCAGGGTGGTTACAGGAAAGCGGATTACGTTCAGGCTTCCGATCAAAATAATCAGCAACGACATTTCAAGCGCATGGTAGGCGCTATATTTTTGCAGATAAACAGCGGCTATGACAAAACCCATGCAGGCAATGCCATTGATAATTAACCTTAAATTGGGCCAGTAGGGGTTACTTATCCATTGACTGACAAACAAATTTCCTATTGCCAGCGCCGCAACCGAAAGATAGCCGTACATCGGGATCAAATTTTCCCTGCCGAAAGCCTTGTGCTCGAGAAATGCGAAGGCCAGACTGAGAAATGACAGGATAGCAAAAGCGAATACGCTCGCACTGCGGCCCCGGGAATTCTGCCCCAGCCGATATTTGCTCTCCAATTTGCGATTCTGATACTGGATTCGAATGGATTTTTTATATCGGGTGATTAATTCCTGCGACACTACACGGTTACCTTTTGAGGTTTAAATCAGCGCGGGTACTGAATCAATGGAGACACCCTGTGAGGGCGACAGCATGGTAAACATATCCTGATCGAATACATCGAAAACTACTTTCCAGCCGGGGGCATTATTTGCAATTACGATCCACTCGTTGACCGCTGGAATTTTCATTTCAGTCCACTTATTTTGAGTAATAAACTATGCTTCGGTATTAAACTTTTTCAATTGTCTGAAAACTACGACCCGCATATTGATTATAGTGGATTTTCATTATTTACAATGACTAATGTGATATTGTTGATGGTCCTATTTAAGTTATATCCGTATCGATATGCGATAGATTTTGCCCGTTTAAATTGTATCAAATAGCGGTTATCGCTTTTTGATAATTCCTGCCGAGGAGGCGTTGAAAAATGCCGATGACGCTAACCACTTGCCGAAGGCTATAAATGATTCAACTGTTATTCCAGCAACAATATGCACTGTTCATATTAATTATGATCGCGTTAATCATCTCACTGACCTTCCATGAATACGGCCACGCCATCGTGGCAAAATTATACGGTGATGATACGGCACAAAAAGCCGGTCGGCTGACCCTGAACCCAGTCGCACATATTGACCTTGGTGGATTGATGATGGTGGTTCTGGTCGGCTTTGGCTATGCCAAACCGGTGCCAACCAATCCTGCCAACTTCAGTTCGCGTTGGGCCACATTGTGGGTCTCGGCAGCGGGCCCGGGAATGAATTTGCTGGTTGCGATTATTACTATTAATTTTTACATTCTTGGCTTACAGGCCGGCTGGTCACTATTCGAGGGCCAGGGCCCACAATTCTTTTTCATTTTCCTGGCCAAGATCAACCTGTTGTTAATGCTGTTCAACCTGATACCGATAGGTCCTCTGGATGGCCATTACATTTTGCCCTATTTCCTGCCCCGGTCGTTGGCCATGCGGTATCTCTATTACAATCAACGTTATGGGGTTTATGCCCTGTTCGCGCTAATCGCACTGAGCCTGATCGGTGTTCCGATACTTACAACGGTCTTGAGTATCGGAAATTCACTATTGCCGATTATTGTCTTTGTCTGAGTAAACTTGCAGCTTTAATGAAATGCGCGCGGCTTTACCAATTCCACATCGGTTTCGATTTGCGTTTTAGCCTTTTGGTGGCGCTTGCGCATCGGTAGCAGGCTGGCACCGGTTTGTGCATCGAACACGCGTTTTACCAGGATCGAGTGTGATTCGTTTACCCGTTGTAATTTGCCGACTATGCAAAGATAGGGTTGATGGTCGATCGCGCGGTAAAACCTGGTATAAACCTGCGGCGTAAATGCCAGGTTGAAAAACCCCTTCTCGTCTTCGAGGGTGACAAACACCATGCCTTTTGCCGAGCCGGGGGACTGTTTGACCAACACCATCCCAAATACAAATACATCCGTATCGGCCTCCAGGGCATTTAAATCGCTCGAAAGGCTAAACTTTTCTAAAGCCACCTCAAATGGCCACTGCTGCTGTTTGATCACCGCAACCGGATGATCGGCGAGACTGGTTTTAAACGCTTTGAAATCTTTCTGGATTCGCTCCAGCGACTGTTCTGCTTTCCAGCTGATAGACTTCTCCTGGTCATCCAGCATTGGGTAAAAAGGGGCGGCCTCGGCTTTCCAGATCGCATCGGACCGATCACGTCCTAGTTCATTAAACACATCACTGGCTGCCAGCGCAGTCAAATCATCGCGTGCCAACTGGTTGCTGCTGACGAAATGTTCAAAACTGTCCCAGCGCCCAAGCCGTAATCGAACCTGGAGGAATGCCTCGACACTGGCTTGTGGCAAACCATTCACCAGTCGAAACCCCAACCGGATGGCATAGTCCGCTTTACCCGCTGGTTTTTCAAGCGCGTGGTCCCAGTGCGAATGATTCAATGACAGTGGCAACAGGGCCACCCCCTCGCGTTTTGCACTTTGCAACAATGCATGCGGTGAATAAAATCCCATCGGCTGCGAATTCAGCACCGATATATAAAATGCTGCCGGGTAATGGCACTTCAGGTAACAGGAAGCATAGGCAATCAGTGAAAATGAAACCGCGTGCGATTCGGGAAATCCATATTCGGCAAAGCCTTTCATCTGCCCGAGTATCTGCTCGGCAAATTCGGGCTTGATACCATTTTCCTGCATACCGGTTTCAAGTTTTTGTAATAACGGAAGCAGGTCACGATTGAAATCCTTGATACCCCAGGCACCAATTTTCTTGCGTAACTCATTCGCCTCACCCGGGGTAAAATTACCCACCGCAATCGCGATACGCATCGCCTGTTCCTGAAATATGGCAATGCCAAGCGTGCGTGAGAGTATCGGCCGCAATCGTTCATCCGGGTAAGTCACCGCTTCTAGCCCGTCACGTCTTGCCAGGTAAGGGTGTATCACCTTGCCCTGTATCGGGCCTGGCCGGATGATCGCCACTTCGATCACCAGGTCATAGAAGCACGCCGGTTTGAGTCGAGGCAGCATTGACATCTGCGCCCGCGACTCGATTTGAAAGGTGCCGACCGTATCGGCCTTCTGGATCATTTGATAAGTCGGCTTGTCGTCATCCGGGATGCGATGCAGGCTCAGGGTACGATGGTAATAAAGCTCGATATAGTCAAAGCATTTTCGAATAGCGCTCAACATGCCGAGACTCAATATATCGATCTTGAAAAAACCAAGCGCCTCGATATCTTCCTTGCACCACTGGATCACGCTTCGCCCCTCCATAGTGGCCGGTTCCTGCGGCAGCAGGCAATCGAGCGGTTTATCGGCGAGTATGAAACCGCCCGAATGGATCCCCAGGTGCCGGGGGAAGCCATGCAGCTTATCGCTTAATTGCATCCAGTGTTTCCAGTTTATTTTTTTATCCTTCGGGTTTTGCTGCTCATAATCATTTTTTAAGGCCTCGACGATATTTTCGGTACCGGCGCCGCGGTAGTAACGACTGCTCGCGATCTTTGACATCTGGTTCAGCAGAACTTCGCTGACCCCGAGAACCTTGCCCACCGCTCGCAACGCACCCTTGCCACGAAATGTCACTACATTGGCCACCATCGCCGCCCGCTCACGGCCATAGCAGGCGTAGATGTATTGAATCACCTCTTCGCGTCGTTCATGTTCGAAGTCGACATCGATATCGGGCGGGTCGCCGCGCTCCATACTGACAAAGCGTTCGAACAGCAGGTTGAATTGATCGGGGTTGACCGAGGTAATCCCGAGCACATAACACACGGTCGAATTCGCCGCCGAACCTCGCCCCTGGCAGAGTATCTGCTGCTGCCTGGCCCAGCGCACGATATCCCATACCGTGAGAAAATAATCGGCAAAATCGAGTCGTTCGATCAACACCAGTTCATGTGCAATTTGATCCAGTATCTTCGGTGGGGGGTGTTGATCGAAACGGTCTTTGGCGCCCTGGTAAGCCAGTTCACGCAGGTAGGACTGCGCAGTGTGCCGGTGCGGAATCATTTCCTTCGGGTAGTGATAACTCAACTGGTCGAGGTCAAATCTACAGGATCGATTTAACTCCGCTGATAGTGCCAGGGAACGCGCATAGCCGGGTATGCGTGCAAACAGCCGATACAGTTCAGATTGATTGTGCAAACATCGTTCACTGTTTGGAAACAGGTGTTGTTTGCAATCATCAAACACAGCATTGTTACGAATCGCCTGTAATAGATCGCTGATACATTTTTGTGCGCGGGCGTGGAAAAACACATCCTGGCTCAACAGGATTTCAATTCGGTGTCGCTTCGCCAATGCCAGGCTCGATTTAATCCAGCGATCTTCGGCGGGATGAAGATGACGGCTGATCGCGAGATAAAAATCACCCGCAAACAGGGCCTGTAATTCCCGGTAATGCAAGCTGGGGTTTTGACTGCGGATATTGCCGCGCATCGGTTGAATCGCAAGCAAACCGGACACATCGCTATCGAGTAGATACTGCAACGGTATATGGGCGCCATCCTTGCCCTCACGATGTGCATAACTCAGCAGCTTGTTGAGGTTGGTATAGCCAGCCTGGTCCCGCGCCACCAGTACCAGTGTATCCTGCAACAGTACCGGCAAATGATGATCACGCTGAAAATGGATTTCGGCGCCATAATTCAATTTTAAGCCTCGATGCTGACCCTGTTTTTTCAGGTAGTCGAGTTCACGGTAACAACGTGCAAGCCCATAGGCACCGTCAAAATCGTTAATACAGAGTGAACCGTAACCGAGCTGGTTAGCCCGCGTAATCAGGTCGACCGGATGTGACGCACCCTGTAAAAAGCTGAAGTTGGTTTTGCACAGCCATTCGTTGAAGCCGAAGAAAGAATTGTTCCCGTCACACATAAATTACCATGTTATCCCCCTCTCCCCCTGGGAGAGGGCAGGGGTGAGGGTTGTGAACCGCAGTACTCGTTTACCCCCTCATCCCAACTCCTCCCCGGGGCATATAGGGGTTTACCAATATTCCCCTTGCTTGAACCACTTACCATCACAATCACGGTACACCCAGCTCGACCTGCCTCGCCTGTCTTTGAGCAAAAAATAATCCTTGCCCTGCTGCTCTGGCGATTCGTGCAACCACCACTGGCTAGCGCAACGTTCGAGAAAAAGTCGCTGCCCGGAGGTCGGTGCTTCGATTTCAGACTGCTGTTGATAATAAAAAAGTGGGCGGTAAGTTGAGCAGGCGGCCCACTGGTAGTCGTCATAGGCACACTCGGCGACGCCTCCAATCGGTATAGCCGCAAACGACTGCTCTGGATAAAAATTGGCCTGAATACGATAAGATTCAATCGGTATCGACAACTTGTTTTGTAAATCGCACAGACTCTGGATATTCACTTCAGTTTCATCATTGCCGAATAAATCCCATAACATCGGCGGCAAATGAATGCGCTCGCTCACTTCGATTTTCCAGCCGACAAATGGCATAGACTCGGGCAGGTCCAGATCCCTGTCTCGAAGCTGGAGTTTACGCATCAGGTCATCGTAAACATACCAGGCCTGGTACAACGCGGTTTTAAAATCAGGTGCCTCACGGTGCAGGGAATAGGGGTGCCTGAACGATAACTCCACTTCGATGACCTGGTAATTAAACAGGGTAATTCGCCAGAGCATGCGGTTGATATGCTCACTGTCATCCCGGTCAAATTGCTCGCATAGACGCTCCAGATCCTCGCTTAACAAAAGCTTGATATAACACCACTGGTTAAGCGGATACTCCAGGTCCCGGCTGACTACTGGTCTCGCTGGTTGATCAAGCGCGACCCAGGGGAAGCCCAGCAAATCGGAATCGCTGTCGAAAGTCCAGCGCCAGATCCTGCCCAGCCATCCTTCAAAACGCCGTGTCATGGCGTGGTGGTCAGCCTGTTTCAACTCGAAGGGTCGAGCAAGCCCAATACGGTCGATAAAGCGTTTAAACTGGGCCTGTTTGGCCCGGAAGGATTCGGCTTTGAAACCTTTCACCCCGGTCGACTCGAAATGAGCGATCAGGTCATCCTGCGGGGCAAACCAGAATTCCCATCCAAGCGATTTAAAAATGTTGAGATTCAGGCGACTTTGCAAAAAGTAAATACCCTGCGATTGCTGATGCATTTGATAAGCCAGGTAAACCAGGCACTGCCAGGGGTGATTCGCAAATACTGCGATATATCCGTTACCGAAATGATGAATCAGTACCCGCTCAAATAGTTGTTCCAGGCCAGAGGAAAATTTTTCCTGCTGCGCCAGCCAGAACTGCTCACAATCCTTGACCCTGCATATCGTTATCTGCTCTGTCCACTGCATCACCGTGGGTGACAGTACCGATGGGTTGTCGCTTATCTGATCTGAATAAATCGCCACATAGGCGGGAAAATCGTCCTGCGCAGACAACTGGTCGAGCTGAATAACCTGGCCAGGGTTACTCATCATTGGCGTATATTTCACCTAATGGTATGTGTAACTTGCCGGTGGCAGGCCCTTTGATTACCTGCAGTGAAAATTCATCATTGTCGTTTTGCCAGGTGTTGATGCGCAAACTGGCGTGGGGGTTACCCTGCTTCTGGCTAAGGAAATAGTGGCGGATCAGGAATACGATTTGCTGGTACTTGCGCGCCTGCTGGCTGACGAATGCAAGATCACCGTTGGAAAAATTTTTCGGCGAATCGATGATGATGCGCTTAAAGGTATCTTCCAGAAACAGTGGTCGCAGTTCCTTGACCGGTTTTGCCGAACGGATAAAAAACAAACGTTGCAGATCGATACCATGACTGATCCAGCTCGAGGCGAAAACCCCCAGGCCGTGATGATGATAAATCCAGATGCTGGCCGGTATACCATGCTTTAAAAACTGCAGCGGAATCAGTCGCCCATTCAACCCCGGGGGTATACCCCATTCGATCAGGTCACCCGGCTTGATCGCGGCAAAATATCGGTCGAGAGATTCGATACCCGAGCGCAGCAATTGATCCTCGCGCGACGCGGGCGGGTTTAATAATCGCGCCGAAACCAGTTGCCCGGAGAGGCTGGAGTCGGCAAATCGCGCAGGGATTGAGGCCATGGTGGTTATACTGCAAGTTAGGTTTTACGAACAAGGCCGACTAACTTGCCGATAATCTGTAAGTGCCGTGCAGGCACTTCGCGTACAGAGAATTCAGGGTTCGAGGGTATTAACTGGCAGCGATCACCCACCAGTTTAATGCGCTTCAGGGTGATTTCATCTTCGATACGAACCGCAAGAATGTCGCCCTTATTGGCTTCGGACTGTAATTTGATCATCGCGATATCGCCATCGGCAATCGAATCACCCAACATGCTTTCACCGACAACACGAATCGCCTGGATATCGCCACCACCGAAAAAATCATGATCCACCGAAAACGACTCACTGGTTTCATCAAAAACCGGTGAGGGAACACCGGCGGGTATCCTCGCAGCAAGCCTGAACTCCCGGGGACGCTCCACCACTTCATTGGCAAACAGGTAATCAGATACACGCTGTGACCGCTGCCTGATAAACCCTTTCTTTTCCAACGCCTTCAGGTGAAAGCGCGCGGTAGTATGTTTAAAGCCAAAATGTGCGGCAATGCCACGCAGGGAGGGGAAGGGCAAACCCTCGCTCATGGCCTGTCGCGTATAGTCATAAACCGCTTGCTGAATGTCTGTTAAGGTCTGCATGAAGCGAGTGTAGTATACAACACTGTTATATGCAACAATGTTGTATATTATATCACCGCACAAACCATTTATGGATTTCAGATAAACTAACCGCATGCAACCCGATCTGCCAGAGGGCTACTACCTCGACAACGTGGTTACTCTTTTCAACCATGTTGAATCCCTGTATGCCGATATACTCGATCATCAGCACCTCGATTTTTTGCGCTCATTTGCGGCACTCTCCGGCGACGCACAAAAACTCTATATCCGCCTGTTAAATCGCAATCGTCATTTGTTCCGTCTGAGCAAGCTGGATTACCCGGAAATCGCCTCGATAGAGGATGCGATACAACTGCTCAACGTCAGTGGCTTTTTGCAAGTCGACCCCGAGATAGGCCGTGAGGAACTCCTGGCCCTGTTCAGCAAAACAGAATTACTCGCACTGCATTTTGATCAACCCGAACTGGGTAAACTCAAACGCTCGGCACTCGATACAGCGATACTGGAACAGGATGAAGATGCCTTTTTTGACGGCCTTGCGAAAAGTGATTGTTTGTTACAGGTCCAGCAAAAAGACAGCTACAGGCTTTGCCAGATGTTGTTTTTCGGCAACCTGAACCAATCGATGACTGACTTTGTACTGCGTGATCTTGGCCTGTACCAGTACGAAAACTACAGCATCGACCTGGAAAACCGGCCCTATACCAGCACCGTCGATATCGAGCAACACTGGTTACTGCATCGCCTCGAATCACTGTTAGCAATCACCGAACCGAACGATATCGAGACAATGGAAACCTGCTTCGACGAGGTACCCACCGATACCAGCCCCGACTCCCCGCTATTTCGCAAGGGTGAACGCATCAAGTACGACATTGCCCGACAAATAGAGCGTCTAAATAATTTGCCATTAGCACTGAAACTATATCGGCGATGCGCCCTGCCCCCGAGCCGCGAGCGCATCACGCGTATTTTGCACAGGCAGAATCAAATCGAAGATTCGATGGAGCATTGCCAGAACATCGTCGATGAACCAGGCAGCGAAGAGGAATTGCAATTTGCAATCGCGTTTGGCAGACGCCTGGTACGGCAATACAAAATTCAGAATCGACCCGATTTCGAATCACCGGGCCCAGTCCACAAACCCGGGTTATTCGATCTGGAACTAACTCGCCAGGACAGCGTGGAGCGGGCAGTGGTTGACTATTACCTCGCACAGAACAACAAAAACCAGTGCTACTATGTTGAAAACTCCCTGTTTAATGGGGTGTTGGGCCTGCTTATCTGGGATGCGGTGTTCGCGCCGGTTCCCGGTGCTTTTTATAACCCCTTTCAGCACCGGCCTGCCGATTTTTATGCGCCGGATTTCCAGGCAAAAAGAGCCGGCTTATTTGCCCCGATCTGGTCACGAATTAACAGCACCGAAGACATATGGCTGCAGGCATCTACTTGCTGGCAGGATAAGTCCGACCGCATGAACCCGTTGGTTAACTGGCAGGCGATTGATCTTGAAATACTCGAACTTGCCTTGCAGCGCATCCCTTTCGGGCACTGGATGAGAATATTTGAACGCATCCTGCTCGACTTGCGCAATAACCGCGCAGGGTTTCCCGACCTGGTGCTATTTCCTGCTGCCGGGAATTATCAATTGATCGAGGTCAAAGGCCCGGGCGACAACCTGCAAAAGAATCAGCAACGCTGGATGCATTATTTTGCCCAACACGATATCCCGCATGCCATCGCGCGGGTGCGCTGGACTGACGAGCCATGAAAGCACCAATCAAACTCGGCATTCGCCAATTGGTTGAATTCAGCTGTCGTAGTGGGGACCTGGGTTACGACGCCGGTCCGTCCGCGAGCGCCCTGGAAGGAATCCAGACCCACCAGAAGATTCAAAAACGTTACCGAAATGAGGCGCTGGCCGAAGCGCCGGTTAAGCTCGAAACCTGTATTGATGGATATGAGATCGAACTCAGCGGCCGCGTGGATTTGCTATTTGCGGACGAGACCCCACCCCGGGTTGAGGAAATCAAGACTGTTTACAGTTTCATGAATGGTTTATCCACCGCTTATGACGAGCCACACTGGGCACAGGCCAAATGCTATGCGGTTGTTTACGCGATGGAACACCAGCTGGATGAAATCGCGGTCAGTTTGAATTACGTCAACCTGTTCAACCAGCGGGAACACCGCCAGACGCGCGTTTTCCCGCGGCTCGAATTAGAAGCTTTTTTACAGACAGTATTGCAGCGCTATATTGACTGGTACCATCTGGTGTCAAAGCAGCGCGAGCGGATGATCAACAGCGCCAGGCTGCTGGAATTTCCATTCGAGGATTTTCGCGCACAACAGCACCGTTTTGCGGCCTCGGTTTACCGCAGTATAAAACAAAACCATCGACTGCTGGCCGAGGCGCCTACCGGTTCGGGAAAAACCATCAGCACGCTGTTCCCCTCGGTGAAGGCTATCGGCGAGGATATCGCCGATCAGATCATCTACCTTTCGGCCAAGACCTCGGGGCAAAACGAGGCCCGAAAGGCAATCGAGGCGATGATCGACAAGGGCTTGCAGGCCAGCTATTTGATCGTTCAGGCGAAGGCAAAGTGTTGTAGCTGCGTGCACGATGAGACTGAAATAGAGGAAAGCGGGAAATGCAGTCGTACGCTAGGATTTTATGACCGGCTACCTGCGGCAAGGGAAGCCCTGTTTCGGAAGGGCAAACTTGGCGGTGAAGTGATCAAACTGGTCGCCGACGAACACCACCTATGCCCATTCGAACTATCACTGCAAATGCTGCCCTGGATGGACATTGTAGTCTGCGACCTTAACTACATTTTCGACCCACTGGTGCAATTGAGTTATTTCAAAAGCGACCGTAAACGCAAGGTACTGTTGATCGATGAAATGCACAACCTGGTTGATCGAGCCAGGCAGATGTACTCGGCCAGCCTGAGTCGAAGCCAGATCAAACTCGCCTTAAAAAACAATTATAGTGTAACCATGGTTCGAGCAATCAATAGCATTGGCAACGCACTCGATCGCTGTACGCGTCAACAGAGCGATGCAGAAACCATTTGCAACGAGGTGCCGGCGACTTTGACCAGGGCGATCAGTCGGTTCGGCGAACAACAGGGGCTCGAACTGTTTGGCAATAAACGTATCTCTGCTCAAACGCTGGAATTTGGCAAGGCAATATTTCGCTTTCAATGCATCGGTAATCTATACGGTGACCACCACCGAACCATCGCCGCGAGGCCAGTGGCGCAACGCGAAATACGGCTCCTGTGTTTAAACGCGTTTGAATACCTGCAACAAATCTATCCCCTGTTCAAAGCCGTATGCGGTTTTTCCGCAACCCTGTCACCTTCAGATTATTTTCTCCAGGCGCTTGGACTCGACGAAAAATGCCAGTCGTTAAAACTGGCATCGAGCTTCCCGCCGGACAGGCTCCAGGTCAATATTTGCAGTTACGTCGATACTCGTTATCGCCAACGAGATCATTATATTAGCCAAATCTGCGCCACAATCGAGCGATGTTATGCGGCAAGGCCTGGTAATTACCTGGTGTTTTTTTCGTCTTACGCTTTCATGCAAAAAGTACATGACTACTTTGAATTGCACCATGCCGAGATCGACACGATGGTGCAAACGCGAGCGGAGAGTGACCAGCAGCGCGTCGATTTTCTCAGCCATTATTTCGATCGCACTAACACGCTGGGGTTTGCCATCATGGGTGGCGTTTTTGCCGAGGGAATCGATTATCTCGGTTCGGCCTTAATCGGCACGATAATCGTCGGAGTCGGCATGCCGCAAGCGAACATACAGCAGCAGTTGATCCGGCAGGACTTCGATGCAATGCAATTAAACGGTTTCGATTTTGCCTATCGCTTCCCGGGCCTCACACGGGTACAGCAAAGCGCCGGGCGGGTGATTCGCAGTGACACTGACTACGGCGTGATAATACTGCTCGACCAGCGCTTCAAGCAGGCCGATTACCAACAGCACTTCCCCCGACACTGGCAGACCCGAGATTGCCCCGATTGCGATTCTCTGGAACAATCACTGAACCAGTTCTGGAGCCGCGTCGATGGCAAATATTGAAATACTGCAAACTGATATTACCACCCTCGAAGTAGATGCGATCGTCAATGCAGCGAATATCAGTTTACTCGGCGGCGGCGGTGTCGACGGCGCGATTCACCGCGCCGCGGGTGCGGAATTATTGACCGAATGTAAAACCTTGAACGGATGCGAAACCGGGCAGGCGAAGATAACCGCGGCTTACCGATTACCGGCAAAACACGTGATCCACACCGTCGGTCCGATCTGGGGCGGAGGCGAGCGAAACGAAGCCGAGCTACTCGCTTCCTGTTACCGCCAAAGCATCAATCTGGCAGAACAAAATGCGCTAAACAGCATGGCCTTCCCGGCGATATCCTGTGGTGTCTACGGCTATCCGATCGATCAAGCCTGCGAGATTGCCATCCGTACCAGCATGCAAAGCCTTCACGATTGCGAACATCTAGACACTGTTATTTTTGCCTGTTTCAACGAGGTAATCGAACTGGCGTTGAAAAAGGAACTGGGTAAACACAGTCTTTAACTGAATGCCGGGGGACAGGTCTTTGATTTTCGATAAGACGAATTCCAGAAACCGACGAGATCCCGTGTGTTTTGTTTACGTAGCAACCTTACCCATTCTCAATGAAACCAGAAACCTGCTTTCGAACCGCCGGGTTTAAACTTGCAATCATTTCTAACCTTTGATGCAAGGTTTTTACTTCGACCAATTTTCGGTCAATCAAGGCCCGACAAAACTCTTTATCCTTGGGCCTGCCCGCGACAGCCTTAGAAATCCAGAGGTCATGCGGCTCCAGACAAAGTGCCGTCACGCCATTGGTGCCCGGTGTAAGGTATGGGATCAGGCGATCTCTCCAGCCATCAGCCAGGGTCGCGGTTTGAGGAGTAACTCCCTGGGCATAATAGCCATAGGTCTCCTGAAATACCGAAAGTTCACCAATAGAGCCGTCGATCAGGTCTGCTTTGCTGCCATCCGGATCGTTAAGGCTGGATACATCCACTTCAATCGAGCGCTCGGCTTCATCGAGCTTATAGTCGATGGAAGCGTGGATCGCCTGGCTACCGATAACCAATACCTCATCGTCACCCAGTATCGAGCCAGCCGCACGGATTGTGTGTTCGAACTGCGCCTTGTTCAAAATTGATACTCCTTACGAAACTGTCGCAAAATCCGAGCCCGATGCTTAGGACTAAGCACGCCGGAAAATGGTGACACTTGCCGCATTTCACGTGCCTCTGGAAACGGATCCAGTATTTTAGAAGCCAGAATATCAGGTGGTAATCTCAGCCATTCCTTCCATTGATCGAATAGAATTTGGGCTCCAGGGTGCATTTTGACCAGCTTATCCACATTTCGAATTGCGCGTCGCAATATGGGGACAGGGTCTTTCCTGAGGACTTCCACGAGAGCGCGATGATAGGCAAGGCTTCGCTTATCTTCCCTCGTCATCCTTGGCAAGTATGTCACCAACATCTCTAAATTTTGGGATCGAGCGAGGTTTTCGACTGTCCGCAGTGTTGGCGATTTTGCACCTGTCTCATAGGCAGCTATCGTCGATTGAGAAGTTCCCCCATTTTCGGCGAGCTCCTGTTGTGTGATGCCGGTCTGGCGCCGTAGGTTTCGTACAATATTCATTAATATAATTATATCTGATCAGATATAATAGTCAAACGAGTCAAAGAGCCTGATACCTTGATAGCATCGTGGATAAGTCGAGTGGGGGATATGATAGTATCCGGTGATATTTTTCTGGATACAATAATAATCTTGTCGGTACCCCTCGCATGAATTGCTTACTTCGAATAATGACGGCAGTCGTCATCGGCTCCGTCCTGCTATCTGGAAACCTCAGTGCACGCGAGCCAATCGAGTACCAGCGCTTCTCGATCGCTATCAGCGGTGGCGCGAGCAAGGGCGCCTACGAAGCGGGCCTCAACTGGACTATCCTCAAGCTGATACGGGAGAGCGAAAAACTGCATACCCTGGGTGGCGGCCGGATTCGACCACTGCAAATAGCAAGC